>NZ_NFKK01000019.1:0-58347 GCF_002160355.1 Butyricicoccus pullicaecorum | reverse complement strand
AGCTCATTTACGGTGACAATACTTGGCTGGCGACGGCCCGGGAAGATAACTCGACGCGCACACTGAAAAGCAGTCTGTATAGACTGCTTTTTGTTTTATCTGAAAAAGTAGTATAGGATTTAGATAAAAAGACTGGAAATTTGCGATAAATCTCTTCTCCGTTAGGGCCTTGACCGGACAAGCCGGTCACAGCCTTCCGGGAAAATGTCCCACCGGGACATTTTCTATTTCCGCAAGGTGGCTGGCGACGGCCCGGGAAGATAACTCGACGCGCACACGAAAAAGCAGTCTGTATAGACTGCTTTTTGTTTTATCTGAAAAAGTAGTATAGGATTTAGATACAAAGGCTGGAAATTTGCGATAAATCCGTTCTCCGTTAGGGGCTTGACCGGACAAGCCGGTCACAGCCTTCCGGGAAAATGTCCCACCGGGACATTTTCTATTCCCGCAAGGTGACTGACGCCGCCAGACAAGATAACTCGACGCGCACACTGAAAAATTTTGTTTGATCTTGTGGATATTCTTATTCTGTGAGAGAATTTTGGATCATAGAGCAATAAGGAAGCCAGGGCGCGCAGATCAGCACCGCAAAAGCAGATCATACTGCCGCACTGAGCGCCCTGACCGTACAAAACCTTTACTTGGTTCGCAGCCGTTCCCTGAAGTATATTGTCACAACGTAGTCCCAGCACAAACGGGAGCGCCGGACAGCACGCTCCCGCTATGCGGAGCTCGTACATTCCCACCCTGTCGGCGGCACACAGTAACCCTGACGAGGAAGGAAGACGGGTTCCCAAAGGGACGAGAGCGCGCCTTAAAATACGCCGTAGGCGTGCGTGCTCGAGGTGAGCGGCGGTACGCGATTTTCGAGCGTACCGTAAAAAATATTCCAGTGGAATATTTTTTAGCGATGGAGGAAAACCGTAGGTTGTCCATCCTTTGGCCTTCGTTCTCCTTCTAAGGAGCCTTACGGGAAAATACCCCGGTGGGGTATTTTCCCGTAAGGCTGTGGCCGACTCGTTCGGCCAAGTCATGAACGGAGAACGAGGTGCGGCACCAGCCGCTATGGGAAAAACGCTTTAGGCGTTTTTCATGAGCGCGCTTAGCGCGCAAAGAGTCTTGCTCGCTGCGGCGAGCGCTGAAAATTAAATTTTAGTTGATTTTCCCTTGCGGGGGACGGGAAAATCAAAAGGGGATTTCGGACTCTGCGGAGTCCGACTCAGGGCTCTGCCCTAAGAACCCGCAAACCTTTGAAAAGGTTTGATCCAAACTTCATTTCGCCTGCGGGCGGGGATCCTTTGGGACAAAGCGAAGGCAGGCCGGAGCATCCGGTCGACGAATCTTAATTCTTGGCATGGTACAATGACCCAAAACGCGGTCATTGCTCTCTGACCGCTTTCGTCTGCTGACATAAAACTGACACGCGCTGCAAGTCGGCAAAACACATCCTCCTAACCGGTAAAACAAGTCTTTTTACTGATTATATGCGTCTGATATCGCTGTCGCAAGGCCTGTGTGAAAAAAATAAAGCAATAAATTGTGAGAAATCGGGATGTACATTTGATGGACGGGCTGATACAATAAAATAAAAATGGAGTGCAGTTGATAGAAGGTGGCAGATTGATATGACAATTTTGAAAGATCACAAAGGACATATTGCGCAGGCGCTGCTGATGGTAATTTTAATTGCCATACCATTGTTTTATTTCAGTCAAAAGGTACATGATATACGAAGCGACTATTACACCGAGCATATGACTGCGATCTCCGAAAAAATCGGACGCGAGTTGGAGCGTCAGGTCATCTGGGAAGACAGTAAGGATGAGAACCAGTCGAGCATTATGTACACGGCGTACTATTACCCGCAGGCGCTGTCGGTTGTCTGCCGTACGACCCCGGTCATCTATGTGCGCGATCAGAACACCCCGCCCGGCGCGGCTTTTCTGGTGTCGGACAGCGAGACGATCTATCCCGCAACCGTAGTCGAAGATACCGAGTATAATGCAACGCTGCTCATCTTTGAAAATGTCCCCTCGGAGTTCGTGGGTCATCTGGCATATTTGGATATAGTTCCCTCGCAGGAAGTGCCGGAAAATGGAGTTTATAACCCGAGCCAGGTAATCGAGGATCGCATCCGATACAGTCTGCAAGGCGAAAAGGCGTAAGCAAACGGTCGGATTTTTGTTTGGTTGAATGCCCAACGGCGTTTTGCATAGCCTGACAGGGCGCTTTCACCCGCAAATTTTGACAAAACGCGGGTTTACTTTGTATGTCCAAAACGGTATAATGATACATAACAAAAATCAGCAATATGCGGTAAAGGAGAAGACATTATGGCGTATTATTTTTCCGAACCCTCTCGTACGTTCAGCGAGTACCTGTTGGTACCGGGATATTCCTCCTCTGAGTGCGTACCGGCAAACGTAAGTCTGCGCACGCCGATCGTAAAGTTTAAGAAGGGCGAGCAGTCCGCACTGTATGCGAACATCCCGCTGGTCTCTGCGATCATGCAGGCAGTTTCCGATGACAAAATGGCGATCGCACTGGCACGAGAAGGCGGTATTTCCTTTATCTACGGCTCGCAGTCGGTTGAGAGCGAAGCCGCAATGGTAGCACGCGTCAAGGCATACAAGGCTGGCTTTATCGTTTCTGACTCCAACATCAAGCCCGACCAGACCCTGGCCGACATTCTGGCACTGAAGGAAAAGACCGGTCACTCGACCGTTGCAGTTACCGACGACGGCACCGCAACCGGCAAGCTGCTCGGCATTGTAACCAGCCGTGACTACCGCATCTCCCGTATGTCCACCGAGGAAAAGGTTGAGAGCTTCATGACGCCGTTTGAAAAGCTCATCACGGCGCCGGCAGACACCACCCTCAAGGAAGCAAACAACATCATCTGGGATCATAAGCTCAACTCCCTGCCGCTGGTAGACGAGAATCAGCATCTGGTATACATGGTATTCCGCAAGGACTATGATTCTCATAAGGAAAATGCGCTCGAGCTGCTCGACAAGGACAAGCGCTACATCGTTGGCGCGGGCATCAACACCCGTGACTACGCTGAGCGTGTACCGGCACTGGTCGAGGCTGGCGCTGACGTACTGTGCATCGACTCTTCGGAAGGCTTCTCCGAGTGGCAGTCGCGTACCATCGCATGGATTCGCGAGCACTACGGCGACACCGTAAAGGTCGGCGCAGGCAACGTCGTTGACCGCGAGGGCTTCCGCTTCCTGGCAGAGGCTGGTGCGGACTTCATCAAGATCGGTATTGGCGGCGGCTCTATCTGCATCACCCGTGAGCAGAAGGGTATCGGCCGTGGCCAGGCAACCGCAGTCATTGAGGTTGCAGCAGCACGCGACGAGTACTACAAGGAGACCGGTATCTATATCCCGATCTGCTCGGACGGCGGTATCGTACACGACTACCATGTCACCCTGGCGCTGGCAATGGGCGCAGACTTCATCATGCTCGGCCGCTACTTCTCCCGTTTCGACGAGTCGCCCACCAACAAGGTCAACATCGGCGGCACCTTCATGAAGGAGTACTGGGGCGAAGGCTCGGCACGTGCGCGCAACTGGCAGCGTTACGACCTGGGCGGCGCACAGAAGCTGTCCTTCGAGGAAGGCGTTGACTCCTATGTACCGTATGCTGGCTCGCTGAAGGATAACGTCACCCTGACGCTCAACAAGGTTCGCTCGACCATGTGCAACTGTGGCGCGCTGACCATCTCCGAGCTGCAGGAGAAGGCAAAGATTACGCTGGTTTCCGCGACCTCGATCGTCGAGGGCGGCGCACACGATGTTGTGCTCAAGGATACCGCAGTTTCGGCACACAAGTAAGACTGATGCGCGATGCGTCTTAAAAAAACCCGCTCTTATCTGAGCGGGTTTTTCTTTGTGCTTGCAGCCAGACATATCTTGCCAGTTTGAGGCGAATATGATACCATGAAAGCACAAGATATGCCGGGAAAAGACCGACGGCGGGGGAAATCGCGACAGCCGGGACGGTCGGAAGAGAGGGGGCGCACAGAATGGATGAAATGGATGAACAGGTGGTAGAGCAGAACGAGCAGCAGACAGGAATCTGGAAGCAGATGGCCGACGGCGTTTCCCATCGTACCGTGCGGAATGCATGGACTTTTATACGATGGATCTTTTTTTCGTGCCTGATTGGTGTCGTGGTCGGCGTGGTTGGTGTGGGATTTCACCACGCGATTGCAGTCGTGACCGAGTGGCGCGGAGAATATCCCTATATTCTGTTTGGATTGCCGGTCATCGGCCTTTTCATTGTATGGATGTATCGCGCGTGTGACATGGCGCGCGATGGCGGCACCAATCTGGTGCTCATTTCGGTGCGTGATAACGCGCCCATTCGGCTGCGCACCGCACCGCTCATCATCATCGCAACCGTGCTCACCCATCTGTTCGGTGGTTCGTCCGGTCGAGAGGGTGCAGCGCTCCAGCTGGGCAGTTCGATTTCGGCTTCGGTTGGCCGTCTGATGCGTCTGGACGACAAGGACGAGCGCGTGTTCAAGATGTGCGGCATGGCGGCAGGCTTTTCCGCTCTGTTCGGCACACCGCTGGCGGCAGCTGTGTTCGCGATGGAAGTCGTGAGCGTGGGCGTCATGTACTACGCGGCGATGTTCCCATGCCTGCTGGCCTCTCTGGTTGCGCTGATGACCGCACGTGCGCTGGGCGGCGTGCCCGAGGCGTTTCTGGTCTACGGCATTCCGCAGCTGACCCCGCTGGCACTCGGTCAGGTTATCGTGCTCGGCCTGCTGTGCGCACTGGTTGCGGTGCTGTTTTGTAAGGTGTTTGGCATCATTCAGCGTCTGTATGCGCGCTATCTGCCCCATCCTTACGTGCGTGTGTTTGTGGGCGGCTGCATCGTGGTCGTACTCACGCTGCTGCTCGGCACACGGGATTACAACGGTGCGGGCATGCAGGTAATCTGGCGTGCGTTTACCGGCAACGCGCACCCGGCGGCATTTTTGATTAAGATGGTGCTGACCGCGCTGACGCTGGGTGCGGGCTTTAAGGGCGGCGAGATCGTCCCGGCATTCTTTGTCGGATCGACCTTCGGATGCTATTATGGTGGTTTTCTCGGCCTGTCCGGCTCGTTTGCAGCCGGTGTGGGTATGGTCGCCGTGTTCTGCGGCGTGACCAACTGCCCGCTGACCTCCATTTTGCTGGCCTACGAGCTGTTCGGCGGCGACGGTTTGCTGCTGTTTGCGCTGGGCTGCGCGGTGTCGTACATGTTCTCCGGTTACTCCGGACTGTACAGCGCACAGAAAATCATGTACTCCAAGCTGCGTCCCGAGTTCATCGCGCGTCAATCGGGCGAATAAGATCGAACCTTGACAAAAGAAATCCAAAATTGAGGAAATCCGCCCTTGCAAAGCGTCAGCTCGTCGGGTAGAATAGACATTGCGCCTGTCTGGGGGACAGGTAAACAGTTATATTTCAGAAAGAGGGATTTTTTTGCAGTCGCAACAGAAAATGGGCACCATGCGCATGGGACCGCTCATCTTCAGCATGGCCTTGCCGGCTATGATTTCCATGCTCATCAATGCGCTCTACAATATCGTCGACAGTATTTTCGTCGCGCGATACTCGGCCAGTGCACTGACCGCCGTTTCTCTGGTCTTTCCGCTTCAGCAGTTGGTCATCGCAATCGCAGTCGGCACCGGTGTCGGTGTCAACTCGCTGATTGCGCGCTGCCTGGGTGCAAAGGATCAGGAAAAGGCCGACAATGCGGCAGAACACGGCGTGGTGCTGTCCATTGTGGGCGGTATCGTGTTTATCCTGCTGGGATTTTTGGGCAGCCGCCCGTTCCTTTCCGGTTTTACCGAGAATGCAGCCGTCCTTGAGCAGGCGGTTAGCTATTCGCACATCGCGGTTGGACTGAGTATCTTTGTCATGGTTTCCATCATGTGCGAGAAGATTCAGCAGTCGACCGGTAATATGATTATTCCGATGTGTCAGGGTCTGACCGGTGCAATCGTCAACATCATTTTGGACCCGCTGCTTATTTTCGGCATCGGACCATTCCCCGAGATGGGCATTCGCGGTGCAGCGCTCGCAACCATTATCGGTCAGGTCGTCGGTATGCTGATTGGTCTGTGGGGCGTGTTCGTTCATCAGAAGGTACTCGCGCTGCGTATGCGCGGCTGGAAGCCCAACCTGCGCATGATCGGTGCGATCTATCAGGTTGGTCTGCCCGGTATCATCATGCAGAGTTTGTCCTCGGTACTGACGGCAGGCATGAACGCCATCCTGATTCAGTTCTCCGAGACTGCAGTTACCATTCTGGGCGTTTACTTTAAGCTGCAAACCTTTATTTTCATGCCGGTCTTTGGACTCAATCAGGGTGCACTGCCGGTTATGGGCTACAACTTCGGCGCACGCGACCGACATCGTCTGCTCAATGCCTATCGCATCACACTGATCTCGGCACTGGTCATTCTGGGCGTGGGCACGGTCATTTTCCAGATTTTCCCTGCGCAGATGATTATGCTCTTTACCCCGGCGAATGACCCGGCAGCAACTGCGGACATGCTGGAGACCGGCATTCCCGCGCTGCGCATCATCAGCCTGTCCTTTCTCGGTGCGGGCTTCGGCATCATCAATTCAACCGTTTTTCAGGCGATCGGCCACGGTCTGGCGTCGCTCGTCGTCTCGTTCTGCCGTCAGCTGTGCATTATTCTGCCGGTTGCAGCCCTGCTCGGCTACTTCTTCGGTCTGGGTGCGACTTGGTACGCCTTCCCGTTTGCCGAGTACATCGCGGTTGTGATTTCCTACGCGGTACTGGCTCGAATCTATCAAAAGGAAATCAAAAATTTAGCGCCCAAGGCGCAGTAAGGAAGCAAAAACCATGCGGACTGTGATCTGGTTTGTGTATTTTTGGCTGTATTTGCTGGCCGCAATTCCGGTCAGCGGCTATATTTGGTGGCTGGAGAAGCGCGGACGGAATGCCCACGCCGATGAGCTGGTGCAGGGCATTGTCCGGCGCTGGGCGCGGCGTCTGCTGCGGCTGGCAGGGGCAAAGGTCGAGGTCACCGGACAGGATAACCTGCCCGAAGAACCCGCGGTCTACGTCGCCAACCATCAGGGAAACTTTGACATTCCCATCCTGCTGACCGTTCTGCACGAGCCGCACGGACTGATTGCCAAGCAGGAGCTTGCAAAGCTGCCCTTTGTGCGCGCTTGGATGCGGCATCTGCACTGCCTGTTCGTTGATCGCTCGTCACCCCGAGCGGGTGCACAGGTCATTGTGGACGGGGAACGCCTGCTCGAGAGCGGACGCAGCGTGTCTATCTTCCCTGAGGGCACACGCTCGCGCGGCGGCCCGATGCACAGGTTTCAGGGCGGTGCCTTCCGCATTGCCACCCGTGCCGGTGCGCCCATCGTGCCGGTCACCATCGACGGTTCCTATCGCCTGATGGAGGCGCAGGGCTTCTGGATTCGTCCGGCGACCGTGCGCGTCACCATCCATCCGCCCGTTCCGACCGCCGATCTGAGCCGGGAACAGGTGCGCAGCCTTCCCGATCAGGTGCATGATACCATCGTATCGGTTCTGCCGTAAAAAATCGATTGTCATTTTGTACGCGGCGAATTATAATACAATCAGAACGCAAATCAGCAAAGGAGCGTATTCATTATGAAGCGAATCGCAAGTTTTGAGGTCAACCACGACCTGCTGACCCCGGGCATGTACACTTCGCGCATCGACGGGGACATCACCACCTACGACGTGCGCATGGTCACCCCGAACGGCGGCGTGTACCTCGAGCCCGCAGCATCCCATACTTTTGAGCATCTGTTTGCCACTTACGTGCGCAACTCGGACTTTGCCGACCAGATCATCTACGCAGGCCCGATGGGCTGCCAGACCGGCTTCTACTTCCTCGTGCGCGACATGAAGCCGTCGGACGCCATCCGTCTGGTACAGGAAACCATGGACTTTGTCGTCGATTTCACCGGCGACGTGCCTGGCGTGAGCCGCATTGAGTGCGGTAACTACCTGCTGCACGACCTGGAAGGCGCTAAGAAGATCGCACGTTCCATGCAGCCCGTCCTCAAAGGATGGACAGAGGCCGATCTTGTCTACAAAAAATAAAGTTTTTCCAGCAAAAAAATTCAAATAATGCTTGCAATCTCGTGGAAGGTATGATATTATATTTTTACGACTGTAAGGCATAACCGGAAAGAGGTGAAACAACATGAAGCAGGGCATCCATCCCGATTATAAGCAGACGACCATTCGTTGCGCTTGCGGCAATGTCATTGAGACTGGCTCCACCAAGGAGAACATCGTCGTTGACGTTTGCTCGAAGTGTCACCCGTTCTTCACCGGTAAGCAGAAGCTGGTAGATACCGGCGGACGTGTTGATCGCTTCAAGAAGCGCTTCAATCTGGACAAGTAATGCAAAGCCATCGATTGCGCTCGTGATCGATGGCTTTTCTATTGCTGAGAACGGAAAAAACAGAGAACCCGCCGGGATGTATCCCGGCGGGCTTCCAAAACAGTCGAACTTACATTTGATCCATAAGCGTATCGAGCGCGCGGACTGCCGCGTCAGCCTGTGCCGGTGTCACGGTCTGGCTGGGTGCGAACGCGCCGTCTGTGAGCGTCAGTACCTTACGGCTGACCAGCGCCTGCACGGCATCCTGTGCCCAGGAGGCAATCGAGGCCTTGTCGGTGATGGTCACTGTACCGTCCACCGTCAGCGGATGGCCGCACAGCGCAGCGTACCGCGAGAGCACGACGGCCAGTTCCTGCCGGGTGACTGCACGGTTCGGGGCAAAGACGGTTGCGCTGTCGCCCGACATCAGACCGGCATGTGCCGCCCAGCTGATATAGGGCGCATCGTAAGCGATGATGCACACATCTCCGAACGAAGTGTCCGGGTTATTGAGTGCAGTATCCGTGCGTGCAGCGTAATCCCGACCGAGCTGTACGGCCAGTGCGCCGCGGCTGAGGTTTGCTGCCGGCTGTCCGGCATCATCGGTGCGGGATAGAATGGCCTGCACAGCCGAGTCAACACCTGCAAGGTAGTCTGCCCGGGTCTGCGGTGCGAGCACATCGGGCTCGAACGGCTGCACGTCATAGGACTGTGCTGCCGGGAGCAGCGGGGCGAGGTCGATAAACTTGGTTGAGCAGCTCACCTGCAAGCCGCTGTGCTCCAGCGTGAACGGACGCACCGCGCCAAAGTGATCGACGCTGCCGCCCGACGGCGTACCGACTATGGTTGCGCCTGCCTGCTTGCACTCTACCGCGTTGATGAGTGCGGACGAGAAGGTGCCCGAACCGATCAAGGTGTAGAACGCCAGACCGTCCTGTTTGTGCCGCTCTTCGAGCACGTGCAGCAGCGGAATGATGACACCGTCCGAGCCGCCGCCATTGCCGCGCAGGTCGAGGATGACTCGATCATAGCCCTTGTCGTCCAGCTGGTCGACAATTTGCTGGGTAAAGGTCTGCATGGGCAGTTTGGGGTCTTCCTTGCAGCTGTTGTACTGGATGTACAGCGTGCGCGCATCGAGCGCTTTTGCAAAATAGAGTTTCTTTTTGTCCGGAGCCGTTGCCGGAGCCTTGCGTTCCAGACGTGCAAGCTGCATTTTGGACAGGGTGGTGCGGTCGACCGCGTCCACGGTGATTTTCTGCACCTGATCACCCTGCTGGATGGTCAGCTCAATGCCGTTCGGGTCGGACAATACGCCGTAATGGGCTAAAATTTCATAGATATAGAACGCCTGCGAGAATTTCCGGTGCTGATAGACCGCATTATCGCCGCCTAACATGGGCATCATCTTCTGGTAGATTTCGTCCATGGATACACCGTTTATTGCGGTGAGAATGCCGCCTAGCGCGGATTTGTTTGCTTCCGGCAGTCGGGTGAGCAGAATGCCCTCGTCGACTACGGTCGCACCGATGGGCAGCACGCGCACCTGACCGCTGATCTGCGAGCCGATGGACACGCTGGTGTGCGAATCCTGCGCCAGTGCGGCCAGTTCGCAGAGGGCAAGGGCAAAGTCGACATCGGACATCTGCGCCAGACCGGACTGGATTTCGGCTGCCTTGGCATCAAAGACCTGCTTGCTGTTTGCGTGGTACAGGTCGGGATGCTGGGCGAGGGTGTCCAGCAGGGTCTGTAAATCAGCGCGGCGGGCACTTGTCTGGTCGGACGAAGCCCCAGCCGTGACCGTCTGCGTCGTCGTGACGGCCAGCGCGGTCGGCACACTGCCAAGACACAGCGCCGCGGTGAGCAGACCGGAAATAAGTCGTTTCATGGGTTGATCTCCTTTCTGTTCGGTGCACAGACCGGACGGGGGACGGTCTGCCCTTTTGTGTATTACTGTACCATGTACTTAATACAATAATAGAGCGAGAACAATTTGTCAAGAGGGGACGACCCGGAAGGGGAGCCAATCGAGACCGACACAGACCGGGAAAGGATGTGTAGCACATGATGGAAATGGAATTTGACAAGCCGAAAAAGGAGCGCGCCGTGCTGGTTGGCCTGCGATGCCACAGTTTCGGCATGGATGAGAACGCCGACGAGGAGACCCTTGCCGAGCTTGCGGCGCTGGTCGAGACCGCAGGCGCGGAGACCGTGGCGATGACGCTGCAAACCCGACCGGCGCCCGATGCGCGTACCTTCATCGGTGAGGGCAAGGCGCAGGAAGTCAAGGAGCTGGCAGAGGCCAACGAGGCAGATTTGATCATCTTTGACAACGAGCTTTCGCCCTCGCAGATGCGCGTGCTCGAGGAGATGACCGACAAGACCGTGCTCGACCGCTCGGCGCTCATTTTGGACATTTTCGCCCAGCGTGCCCGCACGGGTGAGGGTAAATTACAGGTCGAGCTGGCACAATATCAGTATATTCTGCCCCGTCTGGCTGGTCTGGGTCATGCCATGAGCCGACTGGGCGGCGGTATCGGTACGCGTGGCCCCGGTGAGAGCAAGCTGGAGTCCGACCGCCGACACATCCGCAGACGCATTGACAAGCTGCGCGAAGATCTCGAGCAGGTGCGTCAGGTGCGTGCCGTTCAGCGCCGTCAGCGCAAAAAGACCGAGCTGCCGCTGGTTGCCATCGTGGGTTATACCAACGCGGGCAAGTCCACGCTGCTCAATTTGCTGACCGACGCGGGCATCGAGGCCAATGACCGCTTGTTTGACACCTTGGACCCGACTACGCGCAAAAAGCGCATCTCGGACACCCAGGAGATCCTGCTGTCCGATACCGTAGGCTTTATCCGCAAACTGCCGCATCATCTGGTGTCGGCCTTCAAGGCGACGCTTGAGGAGCTGGCTTACGCCGATCTGCTACTGCACGTCGTGGATGTGTCCGATCCCAACTGGGAGATTCACGCCGCGACTGTAGACAAGGTCATCGAGCAGCTGGGCGCACAGGAGATTCCGCGCGTGATGGTCTATAACAAGGCCGATAAGTGCGACGAACTGCCGGTCGCACGCGACGGCGTGCTGTTCTCGGCCAAGACCGGCGAGGGCACTGAGGCGCTGCTGGCAGCGATCGAGAAGGCACTCGGACGCGGCAAGCACGAGATGCACCTGTGCATTCCGTACAGCGACGGCGCAGCGCTTGACGTGCTGCACCGCGAAGGTCAGGTCAAGTCCATCGAGTACGGCGAAGCTGGTACGCTTGTAACCGTCATTGTGGACGATAAATTGTGTGGACAGATGCAGAAATATCGGGTGGAAGAGGCATGACAGCAGAGGAAAAGGACTATTTTATCCCGTTTGAAGCCTACGCAGAGGATAGCTTTGTAGAAAAGCGCTCCAAGTTCATTGGCCGCCTGTGGCGGGTCGAGACCCCGGAGGAAGCAACTGCCAAAATCAAGGAGATGCGCGAGACTTACTGGGATGCGACGCACAACTGCTACGCCTACATCCTGCGCGAGGGCAATCTGATGCGCTATTCGGACGACGGCGAGCCGCAGGGCACGGCGGGTATGCCCATGCTGGACGTGCTGCGGCACGAGGGACTGGTTAACGTGTGCTGCGTTGTGACCCGTTACTTCGGCGGCATTCTGCTGGGCACGGGCGGACTGGTGCGCGCCTATACCAAGGGCGCACAGATTGCGGTCGCTGCCGCAGGCATCCAGCAGATGAGCCGGTTTTCCACCCTGCTCATCGCATGCCCGTACAATCTGCTCGGTGTTGTGCAGCAGGTACTGCCTGCACACGACTGCACGGTCGAGGACACCGACTACGGCGCGGACGTGACGCTGACCGTCATTCAGCCGGTCGGCGGTCTGGACGCACTCAACGCGGCCCTGGCCGACGCGACCGCAGGTACGGTCTACGCCGAGGAGATGGAGGTTGCCTTCCGCGGACGACGTATCCGCTGAGCAAAATCACCGTCAGGACAACCGGACATTCCATCGAAAAAGCGGGTCTCCTTGTACAACCTGTACAAAGATGAAAAAATCCCGAAAAAATGGGCTGGAAAAAAAGTTTTTCGGCCATCCATTGCGTATATATATTATGGAGAGATTTTTCGGAAGGGAGGCGCAGACCATGACCATCCGTCAGCAGTCCGAAGCCCTGGAGCACAGTTTACTGTGTGATTGGGCGACTTTTTCCGACCGCTCACTTGGTCGGGAACAGCCCATTGCGCCCTGTCCCATCCGCACCTGTTTTGCCCGTGACCGCGACCGGATCATCCATTCCAAGGCATTCCGGCGGCTGTCCAACAAGACACAGGTGTTCATTTCTCCCGAGGGCGACCACTATCGCACCCGGCTGACGCACACCCTTGAGGTCTCGCAGATCGCGCGGACCATCGCACGGGCGCTGCGGCTGAACGAGGATTTGGTCGAGGCCATCGCACTCGGGCACGATCTGGGGCACACGCCGCTCGGCCACGCCGGAGAACGTGCGCTGAACGCGGTTTGTCCCGAGGGCTTTCGTCACAACGAACAGAGCGTGCGCATGGTGCGCCGGATTGAACCGCTCAACCTGTCGCACGAGGTGCTGGACGGCATCCTGTGCCACACCGGAGGGCGGCATGCCCAGACCCCGGAAGGTCGGCTCATTCACTTTGCCGACCGCATCGCCTACGTCAATCACGACATTGACGATGCCATTCGCGCAGGCATTCTGGCCGAGCGGGACATCCCGCAGGACATCCAGAACGCTCTGGGCGCAACCCACGGCCAGCGCATCGATACCTTGGTGCGCGCGGTCATCGATTACGGGGTCAAAAACCGCGAAATCGGCATGGATGCCGAGATCGAACAGGCCATGCTGGCGCTCAGGCGCTTTCTGTTCGAGCGGGTGTATGACGGCCAGTCGGCCGCGCAGGACGCACGCGCCGAGTGGATGCTGCGCACCCTGTACGATCACTATATCAACCATTTTGATACGCTTCCGGCGGCTTATCAGCGGCTGACCGAGGACGGCGACAGCCGCGCACGCATCGTGTGCGACTATCTGGCCTCGATGACCGACCGCTACGCCATCGCGTGCTGTAAGGATCTCTTCCTGCCGCGCTCCTGGAACCGTACATAGCATATTTTTTCAAGGGAGGTGGACACAATGCCGATCGATCACGCATTTTTGGACGAGCTGACTGCACGCAGTGACATTGTGGATGTGGTCTCGCGCTATGTCAGCCTCAAACGGCAGGGTGCCAACTATTTTGGCCTGTGTCCGTTCCACAACGAGAAATCCCCGTCGTTTTCGGTCTCGCCCGACAAGCAGATTTATCACTGCTTTGGCTGCGGCGCGGGCGGCGGCGTGATTAACTTTGTCATGCGCGCCGAGGGACTGGAATTTCGCGACGCGGTACAGTTTTTGGCCGACCGCTGCGGCCTGAAAGTCCCGCAGGACACCATCGACCCGCGCACCGCGCGCCGGCGCGAGCGTCTGTTAGCGCTGATGAAGGACGCGGCGCGATTTTACTACGACACCCTGTGGCGACCGGAGTATACGCCGGTACAGCGATACTTTGCCGGACGCGGACTGTCGCGCAAGACCATGAACCGCTTTGGTCTGGGCTATGCGCCCGACTCCTTCCATGCAACGATGGACGCGATGCAGAAGAAGGGCTACACCAAGGACGAACTGCTGGACGCAGGCTTGGTGGTCAAGAACGAGAAGGGCGCGATCTATGACAAGTTCCGTGGGCGCGTCATGTTTCCGATCATCGACGTGCGCGGACAGGTCATCGCCTTCGGCGGCCGTGTCATGGACGACTCAAAACCCAAGTATTTAAACTCCCCGGACACCCGGATTTTCCATAAAGGACGCAATTTGTTTGCGCTCAATCTGGCCAAAAAGACGCAGAATGACTATTTCATTTTAGCCGAGGGCTATATGGATGTCATCGCGCTGCATCAGGCTGGGTTTGACAGTGCGGTTGCCAGCCTTGGCACCGCGCTGACCGACGAACAGGCGCGTATGATCGCGCGTTACACCAAAAAGATTATCATTTCGTATGACGCGGACGGTGCCGGACAAGCCGCCGCCCAGCGCGCCATCGATATTTTAAAGCGTGCCGATTTGCAGGTCAACGTCCTGCGCATTCCGGGCGCAAAAGACCCCGATGAGTTCATCAAGGCCAAGGGCGCCGAGGCGTTCCGCAGGCTGATCGAGCAGAGCGAAGGACATAACGCCTACCGTTTGGAGCAGATTGCGGCTAAGTTCGACCTGACCGAGGACGACCAGCGCATCGAGTTTCTCAAGCAGGCAGCCTGGATGCTGGCGGCCATTCCGCGCGAGATCGAGCGCGAAGTCTACATGGGACGGGTGGCCAAGATGGCCGGTGTCACAACCGACGCACTCAGAATCGAGGTCAAACGCGCCATCGGCCAGCGCAACAAGCGCGAGCGCACGGCAGAACACCGCGCCATTCGCGCCGCCGTGCAGAACGCACAGCCCAAGGATCGCGCTTTGCACTATCCCGACATCCGTGCGGGACGTGCAGAGGAAGGCATTCTGGGTCTGATTTTTACCGATCCATCCCTCTTAGCCCCGCTGGCTCAGCGCCTGCGGCCGGAGGATTTTTCCGCCCCTGTACTCGCAAAGATTTACGCCCGTGCGCTGGAACTGGAACAGCAAGGCGCACCGGTGTCGGTCAGCGGGTATGAGGGTTACCTGGATGACGGAGAGCTTGCCTTGCTGTCCGAGATTTTATCCCGTCCGCAGGGTTCCGAGCGGCGGCAGAAGGCACTCGACGATTACATAAAGATCATGGACGAGCGGCGCACCCAGCGGCAGCTGGAGCAGGCCGCGACATCCGGTGGGGAAGACCCGATGATCACCTATTCCAAAATGAAAGCAGATAAAATGGGAGGCAAATAAGATATGGCAAGTGCAGAACAGCTCGCGCAGCAGATGCAGGTCGTCAAGGATCTGATGGCAAGAGGTAAGAAGAACGGTAAACTGACCCTCAAGGAGATCGCGGATACGCTGTCGCCGCTGGAGCTTGAGACCGACCAGATCGATAAGGTCTACGAGATGCTCGAGAACGAGGGCATCGAGATCGAGGGCGCAGGCGTGCTCGACGTACCGCTCGGTGACGACGACGAAGAGTTTGAGGCATCGGCAGTCGAGGAAGTGCCCGAAGAAGAGCTGGTGGACACGTCGGCGCTTGCCGAGGGCTTCGCAATCGACGACCCGGTACGTATGTACCTCAAGGAGATCGGTAAGGTTGACCTCCTGTCCCCTGAGGAAGAGATCGACCTGGCACAGAAGATGCTCGAGGGCAATCAGGCAGCTGAGAAGCTGGACGCAATGACCCAGCCGGGTGCGGTCGCAGTCAGCGCGGACGAGATTGCCGCACTGAACAAGGCAGTCAAGGCCGGTGAGCACGCCAAGAAGCGTCTGGCAGAGGCCAACCTGCGACTGGTTGTATCCATTGCAAAGCGCTACGTTGGCCGCGGTATGCTCTTCCTGGATCTGATTCAGGAGGGTAATCTGGGTCTGATCAAGGCGGTTGAGAAGTTCGACTGCACCAAGGGCTTTAAGTTCTCGACCTACGCAACCTGGTGGATTCGTCAGGCGATCACCCGTGCGATTGCTGACCAGGCACGTACCATCCGTATCCCGGTACACATGGTTGAGACCATCAATAAGGTCATCCGCGTATCCCGCCAGCTGCTTCAGGAGCTGGGTCATGACCCGTCTCCCGAGGAGATTGCAGCCGAAATGAACATGCCGGTTGACCGCGTGCGCGATATCCTCAAGATCGCACAGGAGCCGGTATCGCTCGAGACCCCGATCGGTGAGGAGGAAGACTCCCACCTCGGCGACTTCATCCCGGACGACGATGCGCCCGAACCGGCTGAGGCAGCATCCTTCATGCTGCTCAAGGAGCAGCTGGTCGAGGTGCTCAAGACGCTGACGCCTCGTGAGGAAAAGGTACTGCGTCTGCGCTTCGGCATCGAGGACGGTCACACCCGCACCCTCGAGGAGGTTGGTAAGGAGTTCAACGTCACCCGTGAACGTATCCGCCAGATCGAGGCCAAGGCGCTGCGCAAGCTGCGTCATCCGAGCCGCTCCAAGAAGCTCAAGGATTTCCTGAACTAAACCAAATATAAAAGAACCTCCCGCATGGCAAGATACCGTGCGGGAGGTATTTTTTTAGCTCCAAATGGCCATCGCAAGCGTGCCGATGACCATGAGACACAGACCGAAGAAGGCCTTTTTGCTGAGTTTTTCGTGGAAAAAGACGTAGGAAAAAGCGACAGTGACGACCAGACTGAGTTTGTCGATGGGGACAACCACACTGACGATGCCGTTTTGAATGGCGTAGTAGTAACACAGCCAGGATGCGCCGGTCGCCAGACCGGAAAGCAGGATAAAGATGAGCTCGTGCCGGTCAATTTTGCGGACTTCGCTCTGTTTTCCTTTGAGAAAGACGACAAGCCATGCCATGATGAGTACGACACAGGTGCGGATGGCCGTGCCCAGATTGGATTCGACACCCGAGATACCGACCTTGGCCAAAATGGAGGTGAGCGCGGCAAAGACAGCCGAGCCGACGGCATACAGCATCCAGCGGTTGTTGGCAGACTGGACGGCGGACGACTGCTTTTTCTCGATCATCAGGAAAATGCCGACGGCCAGCAGCGCGGTGCCGATGAGCTTGACGGCCAGATGTGCGGTCTCGGAGAAACAGACGATGGCGAACAGAACCGACAGGATGGTGCTGGACTTGTCGATGGGTACGACCTTGTTCACGTCACCGAGGGAAAGTGCCTTAAAATAGCACAGCCAAGATGCACCGGTTGCCAGTCCGGACAGCACCAGAAACAGCAGCGAGCGGGGCGCGATGGACGAGAGCGTGGGCAGGGAACCGACGATCAGCACCATAATCCAGGAGAAAATCAGGACAACCAGTGTGCGGACGGCGGTTGCGACATCGGAATCGGTGTGTTTGATGCCGCATTTGGCTAAGATAGCGGTCAGACCGGCGAAAAATGCGGACAATACAGCCATAACAAGCCAAAGCATGGGAAAAGCCTTCTTTCTTTTTTGTTGCGGGATAAAAATTATAGAACGACGATGGTCACACCGTTGTTGTGTCGGTCGAGATCGGGGTCGCGGCGCAGTTCATCACACAGGCGCAGGGCACGCTGGGTGTCTGCGTCGAAGATGGACAGTTTTTCACCGGGGATGCAGCAGGCAATCTGCCCGGCCTGAGAGGCGCGGGTCAGTGTCTGACGGACTGCCAGCCGCAGTTTGCCGCCTCGACCGGTCGAGCCGTAACCGTGGATGAATTTGATGACGCGAATCTGATGCGCACGCGCCTGCCGCACCTCGCGGGTGATGCGCTCGGGCATGTCGCGCACGGCAGGTAAAGTCAGTTCCAGGTTGACGACGCGGTAATTTTTCATGGTTTGGGCTTCCTTTGGATAAAATAAGTAAAGAGTGCGCTGTGATCGGCCGGAACATCGGTGCACAGACCGGGAATCATGCGCTCGGGGTGCCATTGCACGCCCAGAATGGGCAGCGAGCGGTGTTCCAGCGCTTCGATCAGTCCGTCGGCGGCGTAGGCCGCGGCGCACAGACCGTGCCCGAGTTGCCCGACTGCCTGATGGTGGTAACTGCTCGCTTTGAAGAACCCGCCGGTCAGGCGGGCGGTGTGCGTACCGGCGACGGTTGTAACCGGGTGGGGAATGCCGTCGTGACCGGCGACCTCTTGGAGCAGCGTTCCGCCGAAGGCGACGTTGATCACCTGCATGCCGCGGCAGATACCCAAGACCGGTTTGCGCAGGGCGCAGAACGCGCGCAGCAGCGCCAGTTCTTCGGTGTCACGGACGGGGTCGAGCGACAGCCGATGCGACTGCGGTACTTGACCGTAAAGCGCGGGCTCCAGATCGCCGCCGCCCGATAACAGCAGCCCGTCGCAGCGGCCTGCCAGTACGATGGGGTCACCGCCTGCGTACAGAACACCGGACAGTCCGGCGCGTGCCAGTGCGTCCCCGTACAGCGTGGACGCGGTGCGCTTGGACGAGCGAGCGCCGGGCTCGATTGCGGTCGAAATCAGTATAACAGAATCTTGCATAAAATGCACCTCCCGGAGATTACGCAAGGAAAAAGATTTGTAAATTTTGTAAGAACAAAGTTTGCGAAAATAGGTTGACATCTTGAAAAGTAAAAAGATATAATTAGATTGGTAAAATTCGAGGAAATAAAATCAAAAAAATGCGAAACAAATCAAAAAACCGGATCAGAGAAGGAGAGTAAATCATGGGGTTTGATTTGATGAACATTGTGCAGTTGGCCGGAGGCCTGGCACTGTTCATTTACGGCATGACGACGATGGGCAACGGCCTGGAACAGGCTGCCGGTGCAAAGCTGGAGAAGACGCTCGAAAAGATGACGGGCAATATTTTCTCGGCGCTGCTCATGGGTATGGTTGTAACCGCTGTTATCCAGTCGTCTTCGGCTACGACGGTTATGGTCGTCGGCTTTGTAAACGCGGGTATTATGACCCTCAAGCAGTCGGTCGGTGTTATCCTTGGCGCGAACATCGGTACCACGATCACCGCACAGATTTTACGTTTGGACTCTTCGGGCACGATGGGGGATACCTTCCTCATGCAGATCTTGAAGCCCAAGAATCTGGCGTATATCATGGTGCTGATCGGTATTATCCTGCTGATGACCAGCAAGAGCAAGCGCCGCCGCAGCATTGCTGACATCCTCATCGGTTTCGGTGTGCTGTTCATCGGTATGGCGACCATGGAAAGCTCGGTTGCGCCGCTTGCCGATATGCCGCAGTTCTCGCAGATCTTCGCTGCCATTTCCAACCCGATCCTGGGCGTCCTGGTCGGCGCAGGTGTAACCGCGATCATCCAGTCGTCTTCGGCTTCGGTCGGTATTCTGCAGGCGCTGTCTACGACCGGTGCTATTACCTATTCGGCTGCGATCCCGATTATTCTTGGTCAGAACATCGGTACCTGTATCACCGCGTTCCTGTCGTCCATCGGCGGCAGCAAGAATGCACGCCGTACGGCAATGGTACACTTTTACTTTAACCTCATTGGTTCGATCATCTTCCTGACCGCGGTTTACGCGTTTCAGTACACGGTCGGCTTTGGTTTCTGGAGCGAGGCCATCGACAAGGCCGGCATTGCAAATTTCCACACGCTGTTTAACGTCGTTGTGACGCTGCTCTTCCTGCCGTTTACCCGTGTTCTGGTCTTCCTGGCCGAGCACACCATCCCGGCACAGGAGGAGAAGGCAGACCCGCTGGCAAAGCTGGAGCCGCGCCTGCTGGCAACGCCTTCCATCGCACTCGATCAGGCACAGCACTGCATCGCAGACATGGGTACTGCAGCGCTGAGCAACTATGCGCTTGCAATGGACCCGCTGTTTAGCGACGTGCAGCAGAATGCAGAGCTTTTCCTTGAGCATGAGAGCTTCCTCGACCGTGCAGAGGTTGAGATTGCCAAGTATCTGGTACAGATTCGCTCCGATCTGCCGGGCGGTCTGCGCCGTCAGCACGCCGAGATGCTGCACTCTCTGAGTGACTTCGAGAAGATCGGCGACTATGAGCAGAACATTTTCGACGCAGTCACCTCGCTGCGCGAGACCGGCGGTCACTTTTCTGAGGAAGCGGCAGCCGAGCTCAAGATCATGGCAGATGCCGTCAGCGAGCTGCTGGAAAAGACCGTAAATGGTTATCTGGAGCAATCGGCTTCGATTGCACGTCAGGTAGAGCCGATTGAGGAAGTTGTCGATATGCTCAAGGCAGTCCTTAAGGATCGTCACATTGAACGACTGAACGCTGGACTGTGCTCGATTCAGACCGGTCTGCCGTTCCTCGAGGTGGTACACGATCTGGAGAAGATCGGCGACCACTGCTCGAATATCGCGATTTATACCATTCAGCTGGCTGAGGGTAAGAAGGGCTTTGATACGCATGATTTCAGTAAGCATGCGTATAAGGCATCGCCCGAGTTCCGTGAGGCGGTTGAGTATTTCGAGAAGAAATACCTGAGCGGCCTGGAAGCAACTAAGCCGGTGCTCTAACGGATTTTCACGACGCACCCAACAAACGGGTCCGGGTCTGTGACCCGGCGCGATCCAGCCGCGCAGGCTGGCCCGTCCAGGTGGAACCTGGTCGCCATCCACAGATGGCGAAATCCCCTCTTGAAACCCGGTGTCCGACCCGGGTTTCAATCAAAACAAACATAAGAAAAAGACCGTCCGATAGGACGGTCTTTTTAGAGCTTTGCGCGTCCTGCGGGACGCGCTTTTATTTTTTTATTTTGGTTGATTCCGGTCAAAAGACCGGAATCAAAAGGGGAGTTTCGCACTCTGCGGAGTGCGACTCAGGGCTCTGCCCTGAGAACCCGCAAACCTTTGAAAAGGTTTGATCCAAACTTTATTTCGCCTGCGGGCGGGTTTTACTCTCGAATGCACTGCAAATCCAGAATATTTCCGGTCAGCGAACGAGCGGCGCCCTGTTCAACGACCTCATACGTATTTTCCGTGCCAACCACACCGACACCCGGCAGGGCAATCTTGGGTTCACACGCAAAGGTCATACCGGCTTCGAGCGGAGCCTTAAATCCGCGTGCGATAACCGGAGCCTCGTCCATGACCAGACCGATCGAGTGCGCCAGGAACTTGCCGCCATTCATGAAGCCTTCGGCAAACTCTGCGGGGATGGTCGGCCACAGTTCCAGGAAGATTTCCTCAGGAATTGCGCCGGGAACCATACGCTCGGCGACCTTGCGCTCGAACTCGGCACAGAAGGCGTAAGCGCGGCGGATGCGGTCGGCAGCCGGATGGCGGTCAAGATCGCCGTAGAAGTAGACGACCGACTTGTCGGTGTGGTAACCGTCCACGCCCGACGGGATGTCCAGCAGAACGAGGTCGCCCTCTTGCAGCAGGCGGCGATTGTCGCCGATGGCAGGCATTGCGATGCAGGTACCGGCGTTGCCGTCCGGGCCGTCGAATGCGGTCACGCGCAGACCGTTTTCCGAGAATGCGCACAGACCGGCGACATCTTCACCGAGCAGCTGATTGAAACGGGAGATACCCATTGCACCGCGTTCGAGGAAAGCGCGATAGATGTCTGCGCACAGCACGGCCTCACTCACGCCTTCACGCAGCAGACCGGGCGTGACACGCTCAAGCACTTCGGCATGGATGGCGCCGGCGCGGCGCATGCAGTCCAGCTCGTATGCGCTCTTGTGCGCGCGCAGATCGGCCAGAATCGGGCTGATGTTCTTATAGTCGGCAAAGGGCAGATACTTGCGCACCATTCCCAGCCACTCGAGCGACGCGGTCTTGCACTCCAGATAAGCGCAGGCGGGGACAGAATAGCTGCCTTCGAGCACGCGGAAGGACTTCATCGGGCGCAGATCGTCAAACAGGGACTCTTCCTGCGCACGGGGGAAGTAGCGGCGCACCCAGAAGGTCGCCTCGGTGGGGGTGATGACCAGAACGCCATCCTGCATGGTTCCGGTCAGATAGTACAAACTGATCTTGTTGTTGATGAGTACCATTTCCCAAGCCGGGTCACGCGCGGTCAGTGCCGCACGCAGAGCGGACAAACGGGCGTCAAGCTCAGATTTAGGGACTTTATTGTGGGTTAGCATGGTCACAGCTCCTTCTGCCTCTGCCTTTCCCGGCAGAAATTGAAATTCTTCTTCCATTATAGCAGAGCGGCGGGAAATTACAACGAAAAAACCACCTCTTATAGGGAATGCAGCGCCGGAGGGGAATTTAAACAGACTTTACACGGGTTTGATTGACTTTTGACAAATGTCGGTTTATGATGATATCAGGAGAAAAATAATGGTTTTGGAGGGGTTATGCTGAAAAAGTTACAGAAATTGATCGCTGACCGGCGCTTTGTCGGCGGTGTTTTGCTGGCACTTCAGGCGGCCGTAGTGATCTGTGTGATTGCCTTTGTCAGCCTGAGCTGGATGTGGGTCTATCGCATGTGCACCATCCTCAGTGCGATTATTGTCATCTGGCTGATTCGAAAATATGATAATCCGGCATATAAAATCCCCTGGATTGTACTGATTTTACTCTTCCCGATTTTCGGCGGATTGTTTTATCTGTTCTGGGGTAATACCCCGTTCAATCGCAATCGCGCGCGACATCGTCAGCGCCTGCGCCATCCGGATTTTTCTGCCGTGCCCGAGCCGCCTGCAAGCGAGGAGATGGCTGCCGCACTGCCGCGCTATACCCGCGGTGCGCGGTATATCCAGAACGAAAGCGCCATGCCGGTCTGGGGCGATACCGCAACGACCTATTATCCGGTTGGTGAAAAGCAGTTTGCCGCCATGTGCGAGGCACTGGAATCGGCGCAGCACTTCATTTTTATGGAGTATTTCATCATCGAACCCGGTAAAATGTGGGATACCCTGCTGGATATCCTAGTACGCAAGGTCAGGGAAGGCTGTGAAGTGCGCGTCATGTATGACGACGCGGGCTGCCTCGGCACACTCCCGCACAGCTATGACAAATACCTGTGCTCGTTAGGGCTGCACGCCGTGCGCTTTAATCGCTTTATTCCCACCCTGAACACCTATCTCAACAACCGTGACCACCGTAAAATCTGCGTCGTGGACGGTAACATTGGTTTCATGGGCGGTATCAATCTGGCCGATGAGTATATCAATGAGCGCATACGCTTTGGCCATTGGAAGGACACTGGAGTCCGTCTGATGGGCCCAGGTGTTGCCAACATGACCGAGATGTTCCTGCAAATGTGGGAGTACACGACCAAAGACCGCTTCTTTGATCGTGACCGCTATATGCCGACCGTTGTGCGCTCGGGTGACGGCTATGTGCAGCCGTTCTACGACAGTCCGCTCGACGACCGCAACGTTGGCGAGACCGTGTTCATGCACATCATCAACCGCGCCCAGCGGTACGTCTATATCACAACGCCCTATCTGATTCTGGATAACGAGATGATCACCGCGCTGACCGTCGCTGCCCAGTCGGGAATCGACGTGCGTATCATCACACCGGGTATCCCGGACAAAAAGCTGGTCTACCGCGTCACGCGCTCGTATTACCAGCAGCTGCACCGGGCAGGCGTTAAAATCTACGAGTATCGACCGGGCTTCCTGCATGCCAAAATGATCCTCTCGGACGATGATGTTGCAGTCGTCGGCACGATGAACATGGATTTTCGCTCGTTCTTCCTGCACTTTGAGTGCGGCACCGTGCTGTACGGCGGCGAGACCATCAATGAGATTCGCGATGACGTGCTCGACACGATGGGACTGAGCCGTCAGATCGATGACGAGTGGTTCCGCAGTGTTCCGTGGCTGGCCTCGATCGCGGCCTCCATTCTGCGCCTCTTTGCCCCCATGCTTTGACTTTGCAAGCGGGCAAAAATGTGTTATAATAAAGTCCATCGACAAACGGCATAGTGCGCGTCGCTGTGCCGTTTTTTGGCGCATCCGAGGGGGATGCAAAAGGGAGGAACTATGCACATTCGGCAAATCAAAATTGGGGATTATCGCGCGGTTTACCGCCTGATTCGGCAGGCGTTTGCGCAGTCGCGCATCTCGGACGGGTGCGAACAGGACTGGGTGATCGCCCAGCGCAGCAGCCGTGGTTATGTCCCGGCGCTCGAGCTGGTCGCAGAGCAGGGCGGCAGCTTGGTCGGTCACGTTCTGCTCACCGAGCGCACCGTACAGACCGAGGAGGGCGCGTGCACGGCACTGTATCTGTCTCCGCTGTGCGTGCGTGCAGACCTGCGCGGTCAGGGTATCGGCGGCGCATTGCTGCGCGAGGCGTTCACGCGGGCAGCAGATATGGGCTATCGCGCTGCTTTTCTGGTGGGTGACCCGGCTTATTACAGCCGTTTCGGTTTCCGACCGGTGACCGACTTCGGCATTGAAAACTGCTCCAAGATTCCTGACCGGTACGTGCAGGCCGTCGAGCTGCACCCGGGCGCACTGGAGGAGATCCGCGGCTCTCTGCACCTGAGCGCGTAAATCCCGCACTTGCACAGACCAAAACCATAGGATATAATAGAGCCATAAAACGATACCTGTGAAAGGGATGAACCGGGATGACATACGTGGCACTGGATGGATACAGTATTTTGATCACCATACTTAACATCGTCGCGATCATTGGCATTGGTGCGCTGGTGGTTTATTTGGTTCGCAAGTATCATAAGAAAGCCTAACGGAATGCCGTACAGTCGGCATAAGTGAAAACCGCCCCCAAAAAGGGCGGTTTTTGTGTGTTCAAACCCGGTATTTGTACGCCTTTCGGCAGGCCAGGGGATTGACATGGAGTGCACTCTATATGGTATCATAACAGCGAAATAGCTGTGATTCGTTTTTTTCGCAATGATGCCATGAACGGCGCACACGCCGAAGATTCTTCTTGGATGTTTGTCTGCCGGTATGGTATAATAAAGTCGAATATAGAACCATAGTTCTGATATCAGAACTATGGCAAAGGAACGCAGATGAAGGAGGCGTGGGCTCAGAGCAATCGAGAGCAGATGCCTTTTGTTTTTTATGAAAGGGTGATTTTTATGACTTTACAAGCCTTTTTTACCCAATATCCTCGGGCAGCAGTCGCTTTTTCGGGCGGTGTCGACTCGGCATTCGTGCTGTGGGCAGCCAAAAAGTATGGCTGTGACGTGCGCGCCTACTATGTACACAGTGCCTTTCAGCCTGCCTTTGAACTGGAGGACGCCAAAAAGCTGGCAGAGCAGCTGGACATTCCGATGACCGTCATTGAGGTTGATATTTTGTCGGTACCCAAGGCCGTGGAGAACGGTGCCGACCGCTGCTACCACTGCAAACACGCACTGTTTACAACGCTGTGGGAGCGCGTCCGCGCGGATGGCTATACCGTTCTGCTCGACGGCACCAACGCATCGGACGATGCGAGCGATCGACCGGGTATGCGTGCGCTCAAGGAACTCTCGGTGCTGTCCCCGCTGCGCCTGTGCGGCGTGACCAAGGCGCAGGTGCGCGAGCAGTCCAGACAGGCCGATCTGTTTACCTGGGACAAGCCTGCCTACGCCTGCCTCGCGACCCGTGTTCCGACCGGAACCCCGATTACACAGGACAAGCTGACCAAAATTGAGCGTGCCGAGCAGGCACTCGCAGAACTGGGATTCACCGACTTCCGCGTCCGGCTTGCGGGCAATACCGCACGGCTGGAGATGACTGCGGCGCAGCTCGCGCAGGCGGCCGCGCGATATGAGCAGATTATCGCCGCACTGGGTGCGGACTTTGACGCGGTTGTCCTCGATCTGACCCCGCGCCGCGCGTCGAGATAAGAGGGGAGCGTCGATTTTGGACAACAAACACGAGATTTTGCAGCTGCTGCGTCAGGTTGCAGACGGCAATACCACCCCGGAACAAGCGCTGACCGCACTCAAACGCCAGCCGTTTGAGGATTTGGGCTATGCAAAGGTGGATTTTCACCGCAGCGTGCGCCAAGGTGCAGCCGAGGTGATTTACGGCGCGGGCAAGACCGCCGAGCAGATCATCGGCATTGCGCGAACCATGGGCGAGCGCGGATGCAGAAACATTCTCATCACCCGATTGGAGGCACAGGCGGCTGAGGCGGTCGCACAGGCCATCCCGGTCGACTATCACCCTATTCCGCGCCTTGCCATCGCCTACCCGGACGCACACGCCAGCCGGGGCAAGATTGTGGTTGCAACCGGCGGCACGAGCGACATGGCAGTCGCAGAAGAGGCTGCACTGACGGCGGAAGTGCTGGGCAATCATGTGGTGCGCCTGTACGACGTGGGCGTCGCCGGGCTGCACCGCCTGCTGTCCCGTTTGGACGAGCTCATGGACGCACGCTGCGTGGTTGCGGTTGCCGGTATGGAGGGCGCGCTGGCCTCGGTCATCGGCGGTCTGGTTGACTGTCCGGTGATTGCCGTACCGACCAGCGTGGGCTATGGTGCGAGCTTCGGCGGCCTGTCTGCGCTGCTGTCCATGCTCAACTCGTGCGCATCCGGGTGCAGTGTGGTTAACATTGACAACGGATTCGGCGCGGGCTATCTGGCCAGCCGCATCAACCAGATGGAAGGATTGGAGGACTGACAATGAAAACGCTGTATTTGGAATGCAACATGGGCGCAGCGGGCGATATGCTGATGGCTGCACTCTATGAATTATTGGACGATCAGCCCGCATTTTTGCAGAAAATGCAGGAATTGGGTCTGCACGGCGTGCAGGTGACTGCCGAACCGGCTAAGACCTGCGGTATCGCAGGTACGCACATGCGCGTGACCGTACACGGGGAAGAGGAACACGAGCCGGACGCGCATGAGCACGACCATCATCACCATGACGATCATGAACATGAACACCATCATCACCACCACGATGATCACGATCACGAGCATCACCATCATCATCACGATGACCATGAACATGAGCACCACCACGACCATCACCATGACCACGAACATGACCACCATCACGCGCATGAACATGGCCACCATCACCACCATGCAACCCCCGGTCATATCGCAGAAGTCATCGACGGTCTGAACCTGCCGGACGCAGTCAAGCAGCACGCCCGCGCGGTCTACGATGCCATTGCACAGGCCGAGGCCAAGGCGCACGGCTGCCCGGTGGGCGACGTGCACTATCACGAAGTCGGTGCGCTGGATGCCGTCGCAGACGTGACCGGCGTGTGCTACGCGATGTACCTTCTGGGTGTTGACCGCGTGGTCGTCTCTCCGATACATGTGGGCAGCGGCACGGTGCGCTGCGCACACGGCGTCATGCCCGTACCCGCACCGGCAACCGCCAATCTGCTGGCTGGGGTTCCGGTCTATGGCGGCAGTGTGCAGGGTGAGCTGTGCACCCCGACTGGTGCGGCTTTGCTGACCCATTTTGCCGACGCTTTTGAAAAAATGCCGGTCATGCGCACCCAAAAGGTAGGTATCGGCATCGGCACAAAGCAATTTGAGGAGCAGGCGAACTGCATCCGCGCCTTTTTGGGTGAGAGCGAAGCGCAGACAAACGGCACCATCACTGAACTTGTCTGCAATCTGGACGATCTGTCCGCCGAAGCGCTGGCTCTGGCCTGCGAACAGCTGCTTGCCGCGGGTGCACTGGACGTATACACCGTTCCGGGAACCATGAAGAAGGGCAGAGCCGGTCAGGTGCTGACCGTGCTGTGCGAGGACAAGGACACCGCACGCATGGCCGAGCGGGTGCTTGCCCTGACCACCACCAACGGCCTGCGCGTGCGCCGCTGCGAAAAATACTTTTTGCAGCCGTCTGCGCGTGAAGTATCCACAGCCTGGGGAAAAGTGCGCGTCAAGGTTGCTGAGGGATTTGGCATCACCCATGCAAAACCGGAATTTGAGGACGTTGCCGCCATCGCGCGCAAAACCGGACTGTCCTATGATACTGTCGCTCAGGCCGTTCGGCAGGCGCTGAACAAGGAGGAAAACGCGTGAAAATCCGCAAGATTCTATCCCTGTTTTTGATGCTCTGCCTGCTTGCAGGCTGCGGTGCGCAGCCGACCGCACAGGAAACGACCCATGCAGACGATGCGGTTGTGATCGCGCTCGATGTCAATTCCGAACCGGCTGCCGGTTTTGACCCGGCTTACGGCTGGGGGGCGGGCGAACACGTTCACGAGCCGCTTATCCAGAGCACGCTCACGGTCACAAATCCCGATCTGACCATCGGTTACGACCTTGCGACCGGCTACACTGTGTCGGAGGACGGTCTGACTTGGACGGTCACCATCCGGGACGACGTCAAGTTCACCGACGGCGAGCCGCTGACCGCGTCCGATGTTGCATTTACTTATAACACGGTTAAGGCACAGAGCACGGTGAGCGATTTCACCATGCTGGATTCTGCCGAGGCCATCGACGACACGACCGTGCAGTTCCACATGAATCAGGCATTTTCCATCTGGCCGTACACCATGGCGGTCGTGGGTATCCTGCCTGAGCATGCTTACGATAGTGCGACCTACGGTGCAAATCCCATCGGTTCGGGCAGATACATGCTCAAGCAGTGGGACCGCGGCCAGCAGGTCATTTTGGAGGCCAACCCCGACTACTACGGCGAAGCACCCAAGATGAAGACGGTCACCATCCTGTTTATGGAGGAGGACGCAGCGTTCCTGGCTGCACAGGCCGGACAGGTGGACGTGTCCTACACGTCCGCGACCTACGCCGATCAGACCGTGAGCGGCTATACGCTCGAAGCCTATCAGACGGTGGACAACCGCGGACTCAACCTGCCTGCCACGCCGCGCACGACCGACGCGCAGGGCCGCACGGTGGGCAATGACCTGACCGCCGATGTGCGCGTGCGCCGCGCGATCAATCTGGGCATTGACCGTCAGGAGATGATCGACAACGTGCTCGCCGGTCACGGCACCCCGGCGTACAGCGTGTGCAACCAGATGCCGTGGTACAGCGATGCATCCGAAGTTTCTTACGACCCCGAAGCTGCCATGCAGCTGCTCGACGAGGCCGGCTGGACGATGGGCGCGGATGGCGTGCGCGAAAAGGACGGCGTCAAGGCAGAAATGACCGTCCTGTACGCAAGTGACGACTCGGTACGTCAGGCGCTGGCGGCTGATTTTGCCAATCAGATGGCCGAACTCGGCATTTCGGTACAGATTGAGGGCGTGGGCTGGGATACCGCCTACGACCGAGCCCTGTCCGAACCCCTTGTCTGGGGCTGGGGTGCGCACACGCCGATGGAACTTTATAACATTTATCAC
Organism: Butyricicoccus pullicaecorum; assembly: GCF_002160355.1. Taxonomy (NCBI): domain Bacteria; kingdom Bacillati; phylum Bacillota; class Clostridia; order Eubacteriales; family Butyricicoccaceae; genus Butyricicoccus; species Butyricicoccus pullicaecorum. The sequence goes on along the minus strand of NZ_NFKK01000019.1, from coordinate 29,141 downwards.
ACCCGCGAGGGCTCGGACACCGCGCTCTACTCGCCCTATTCCAACCCGACCGTCGACCAATATATGGACGAAGCGCTGGCGAGTGACGATCTGGAAACTGCCTATGCCCTGTGGCAGAAGGCTCAGTGGGACGGCACGACCGGTGTGACTCAGGACGGCGACATCCCGTGGGTCTGGCTGGTCAACGTCGATCACTTGTACTGGGTGCGCGAAGGCTTGCAGATTGCCGAGCAGAAGATTCACCCGCACGGACACGGCTGGTCGCTGGTCAATAACGTGGACGCGTGGACTTGGAGTAAATAAAGGAGGAAGGACATGAAGCACCGTTTGCAGTTTGCCGGGAAAAAACTGATTCGCATGGCAGTTTTGCTGCTTGGCGTCAGCCTGGCAGCCTTTGTGCTCATGTCGCTGTTTCCGCTTGACCCCTTACAGACCAACATCGGACAGACCGCGCTCGGCTCGATGAGTGCCGAGCAGATCGACAAGCTGAACGCCTATTGGGGCGTGGACACGCCAACCGCCGAACGCTATCTGAACTGGCTGTCCGGCGTGCTGCACGGCGATTTCGGAACCTCTCTCTTGTACCGACAGCCGGTTTTGACCGTCATCGGACAGCGATTGGCCGCGTCGGTCGGGATTTTAACCGCTGCATGGCTGCTGTCCGGTGTGCTGGGGCTGACGCTCGGTGTGCTTGCCGGAGCGTTTCACGGACGGCTGCCCGATCGCCTGATCCGGGGCTACTGTCTGCTCATTTCCAGCACCCCGGCGTTCTGGCTGGCCATCGTGCTGATGCTGATTTTTTCGGTCTGGCTGGGCTGGCTGCCTATCGGCCTGTCCGTGCCCATCGGCATGGAACAGGCAGCGGTCAGCATGGCCGACCGCGTCCGGCACGCCATTTTGCCTGTGCTGACGCTCAGCATCACGGGCGTTGCCAATATCGCCCTGCACACGCGGGAAAAGATGATCGACGTTCTGGCGTCCGATTACGTCTTTTTCGCCCGTGCACGGGGAGAATCCACCCGGTCGATCGTGCTGCGGCACGGTCTGCGCGGTGTCGCGCTGCCCGCGCTGACGCTGCAATTTGGCTCGATCAGCGAGATCATCGGCGGCTCGGTGCTGGTCGAACAGGTCTTTTCCTATCCGGGACTGGGACAGGCGGCTGTGACCGCCGGACTGGGCGGTGACCTGCCCTTGCTGCTTGGCATTACCGTCATCACAGCCGCGGTGGTCTTTGCGGGCAATCTGATTGCCGATCTGCTGTACGGCGTGATCGACCCGAGAATCCGAAGGGGGGCGGCACGCGGTCTATGAAAGCTTGGAACGAACGAAAAAAGACCTGTTTTACCCTTGGTGCGGCAGTCTTGGTGCTGATTTTGGTCACGGTTTCCGGTATGATCTTGTCAGACGAGGCGCTTGTGACCGATTTTGCACGCAAAAATACCGCGCCGAGTGCACATTTTCTCTTTGGCACCGACTGGCTGGGGCGTGACATGCTGGCACGCACGCTGGCCGGACTGTCACTGAGCATCCGCATCGGCTTGCTGACCGCTGGCGTGAGTGCTGTACTCGCACTCGTGCTCGGACTGGCTGCCGCGACGCTCGGCAGACGGGCGGACGCGGTGATCAGCTGGCTGATCGACCTGACCATGGGCGTGCCGCACATCCTGCTCGTCATGCTGATTGCGTTGGCATTCGGACGGGGACTGACTGGCGTAGTCGCGGGCGTTGCGCTCAGTCATTGGCCGTCGCTCGCCCGTGTCATCCGCGGCGAGGTCATCCAGCTGCGGCAGGCACCGTATATTTTGACCGCGGGCAAGCTGGGCGTCTCGCGCTGGCGCGTCATCCAGCGCCACATGCTGCCCCATTTGCTCCCGCAGTTTGTCGTCGGACTGGTGCTCCAGTTCCCGCATGCCATCCTGCACGAGGCCAGCATCACCTTTTTGGGCTTTGGACTGCCGCCCGAGCAGCCCGCAATCGGTGTGATTCTGTCCGAAAGCATGCGGTATTTGACGACCGGACGCTGGTGGCTGGCGTTGTTCCCCGGTCTGGCGCTCATGCTGACCGTTTTGCTGTTCGCGTCTATCGGTGACCGGCTCAGACGGCTGCTCGACCCGTCCAGCGCACAGCGGTAAGGAGGGAGGACACAGTGCAAGACATTTTACGCGTCGAGGGCTTGTCGCTCTCGTTTACCCAGTACACCACAGGCCTGCATCAGCACGAACTCACCGTCCTGCATGACCTGTCGCTGACCATATCGAGCGGTCAGGTGGTCGCGGTCGTGGGCGCGAGCGGTTCGGGCAAAAGCCTGCTGGCGCACGCCATTCTGGGACTTCTGCCCTATAACAGCCACATGAGCGGACGCATTTTGTATGCCGGGCAGCCGCTGACGCCAAAACGGGCACAGGCGCTGCGCGGACAGGAGATCGTGCTCGTCCCGCAGGGCACGACCTGTTTGGACCCGCTCATGCAGGTCGGCACCCAGATTCGACGGGGCAGCCGGACAGCTGAGGCTGTACAGAAATGCCGCGAAGGGCTCAAACGGTACGGACTGGGACCGGAGACCGAGCAGATGTATCCGTTCGAGCTGTCGGGCGGTATGGCGCGCCGGGTGCTGATTGCGACTGCCGCGATGGAGCGTCCCCGGTTGGTCGTTGCGGACGAGCCGACGCCCGGACTGGATGCGCGGTCGGCACGGCGTATGCTCGGACATTTCCGCGAGCTGGCCGAGGCTGGCGCGGCGGTACTGTTCATCACGCATGACCTGGAACTTGCGCTGACGGTTGCTGATCAGATCGTCGTGTTGTATGCAGGTGAGACCATCGAACAGACTACACCCGACCGACTGCGCCATCCCTATACCCGCGCGCTGTGGCAGGCGCTGCCGCAGAATGGATTCCACACACTTCCGGGCACCCAGCCCTATCCGGGAGAGATCACACAGGGCTGCCAGTTTGCGCCCCGGTGTCCCATCTGCCGCGCGGATTGCCGCAAGCGTGCGCACATTCCGTACCGACAGACCGATACCGGGCACATCCGCTGCCTGTATGATGGGGAGGACGAGACATGATCCTGCAAGCAAGCCAGATTGGCTTTGGATATCGACATAAAACCGTGCTGGACAATGTGAATTTGACGGTCAACAGCGGCGAGCGGGTGGGACTGTTCGCACCGAGCGGCAGGGGAAAGACCACGCTGTGCAAGCTGCTTGCCGGATATATGCAGCCGAAGCGCGGCACGGTCACGCTGGACGGCAAGCCGCTGTCCGACTATCCGGGTGCGTGCCCGGTGCAGATGATCTGGCAGCATCCCGAATTGGCACTCGACCCGCGTATCCGTCTGCGGCAGTCGCTGACCGAGGCCGGGCCTATTGACCAGCGATTGCTCGACGCCCTGCACATCCAGCCCGCGTGGCTCGACCGCTTCCCGCGGGAGCTGTCGGGCGGAGAATTGCAGCGCTTCTGCATTGCGCGTGCGCTGGCCGTACCGGTCAAGTTCCTGCTGTGCGATGAGATCTCGGCCATGCTCGACCTGGTCACACAGGCGCAGCTGTGGCAGTTTTTGCTGGAAGAAGCACAGGCGCGGGACATCGGACTGGTCATCGTCAGCCATAACAGTGCGCTGCTCGACCATCTGTGTACGCGGATTGTGTCTCTCGAAGGGTAAAAAAGACCCAAATGCAACATGTTTTCATTGCGTTTGTGCCAGTATTCGGATATCATAAGAGCAGAAGGAGGGATTGACCTTGAAAATGCGAGATGCCTTCACCTGCCCGCTGGAGCTGGTGCATGATATGATTAAGGGAAAGTGGAAGCCGATCATTTTGTGGCGGCTGCGGCTGGGTCCGACTTCACTGTCCAGACTGGAAAAGGACATTGACGGAATCACACAAAAAATGCTGCTCGAACACCTAAAAGAGCTGATTGACTATGGTTTTGTGGAGAAAAAGACCTTTGACGGCTATCCGCTGCGGGTCGAGTATTCGCTGACCGAGGAGCAGGGAAGAGAGCTGCTCGAAGCGCTCAAAATCATGCAGCAAATCGGAATCAAATACCTCAAATCTCACGGCAAAGAAGATGTGCTGATCGAAAAGGGCATCCTGCCCGGATGATACCAACAAAAAAGTGGGTAATTTACAGAAAGCCTCCAAGCGGTTATGATGTTGACAAGCAAAACCGCATGGAGGTATTTTATTATGTTTGTGACAAGCAAAGGTATCATCAACGGTGTGATTGGTGACCGTTTTGGCGGACATGGCACCCAGTTTAACGATCACGGTATGCCCACGTACTCGCTGCCCTTCAAGATCGAGGAGGCACCCGAGAGAACGGTATCGTTTGCTCTGGTTCTGGAAGATAAGGACGCTTATCCTGTAACCGGTGGTTTTGCCTGGATTCACTGGCTGGCTGCCAATATCACGCGCACTGAACTGCACGAGAACGAGAGTCAGACCGCGACCGACTTTGTGCAGGGAAGCAACAGCTGGACGAGCATGCAGGGCGGCAGCCAGAGCCGTGCGCAGTCGTCGTTTTACGGCGGCATGATGCCGCCCGACCGTGACCATATCTACGAGCTGCACGTCTACGCCCTCGACTGCACGCTTGACCTTGCACCCGGTTTCCTGCTCAATGAGCTGCACCGCGCGATGGACGGTCACATTCTGGACAGCTACACTCTCAAGGGCAGCTATCAGAAAATATGATGGGCTTTCCGGTTCGGGTTGGGGGACGTATCTGGAAAACCGTCATTGCGGTCTTTCTGTGTTTCGTCCTCGACACCATCCGAAAGACCGGCGTGCCGTTTTACGCGGCGATCGCAGCCATTTTGTGCATGCAGCGCAGCCAGCAGGACAGCATCTGGCAGGCCAAAAACCGCGAGATTGCGACCATCATCGGCGGCATCTGGGGCATGCTGTTTTTGCTCTTTGAGCGGTATGTCTTTTATATTCCGGTCGAGGTGCTGCGTTATGCCGTGCTGTCGCTCCTACTCATCCCGATTATCAAATTTTCGGTCTGGATTGGACAGGAAAAGGGCACATTTTTGATGTGCGTGGTCTTTCTGTGCGTCACGGTCACCCATCAGGCCGATGCCAGTCCGGTGAGCTTTGCCCTGAATCGCATTTTGGACACCACGATCGGCATTATCACCGCTTTGGTGGTCAATATGATCCCGTGGGGCAGCGAAGCATAGCACTGTGATAAAAAATAAGATACCCGTCTGGTTTCAAACTGGAACTGGACGGGTATTTTTATGTCTGTTGAAGAGCTGCCAAAACCGGGATACATCCGATCACTTGACAGGACGAGAAGAAGGAATTATAATTAACAAGGTTAACTAAATGTCGGAGGACTGAAAGACAACATGGAATGGACCGATATGATGCACTATCAGCAGCAGATGCAAAAAATCATGCGTTCGCTGCTGCCCGTGCGTAAATTTTTGCTGACAGCCAGTGAATGTGAGCTGTTGGCACATCTGTATCTCAAGCCGGAACAGAATACGCCCGTTTTGCTCAGTCAGAGCAGCGGTATGAAGAAAGAGGCGGTGAGCCGGTGCCTCAAGTCGCTCTATGAGAAGAACTGCATCCGCAAAGAGCGGCAGACGACGGACGAGCGCAGCTATCAGCTGTTTATCACTGAAACCGGGCTTGCCGAGCTCAAAAAAGGATATGAGAGCATTTTGCAGCCTTTTTATGACCTATGGCGCAGCTCGCGCGAGGATTTTGAGGCATTTATGTATTACGCAGACAGATTGGCTGCACAGATTGAGAAAGGGCAGGAAAAGACACTTGACCATGAAGTTTTATGATGCGTTGCAGATGGACCCTTCCATACTCAAGCGGAAAATTGCCGCGTGTGAGACAAGGAAGGAGAAAACATATTACTGGGTGGCAATGGCGGTGCGCTCTGCACTGATCGTAGCCTTTGCCATCGTGTTTATCAGCCTGTTGTCCGGTATTTTTGGTGCGAACAATACCCCGCTGGCTGTTGCCTTGTTCTGTATGATGCTGGGCATTCGTTTTGTCAATTTTGAATACTGTGTCGGGGATTCCCTGATTACATTGGCAGCTGTGTTGGCTATCCTGGTATTTGTGCCCAGTCTGGCGGCAGTGCTGCCACCGGTACTGCTGATTCCGCTGCACTTTGCAGCCTTTTTCGCGCTGCTCTACATGACCACGAAGCGGCCTGAAATGGGAAACGGCGGCCTGTACAACTTTGCTTATATTTATTTGACCGGAAACCCGGTATTCGGGGAAGATCTTGTGCGGCGTGTACTTTTGGCCATCGTGGGATACGTCATCTGCGGTGCGATTCTGTTTTTCAAGCATCGTCATCAACACAAAACCGTCCGTTTCCATCATGTGATTCGAAAGTTTGACCTGACTTCGCAGGCGCATCTGTGGCAGCTGCGTATGGCACTCGGTGTGAGCCTGATTCTGACTGCCGGACAGGTGTTTGACGTGGAGCGCTTTATGTGGATGGGCTTTGCCTGCGCCTCGCTGCTGTCGGAATATCCGTACTGCGGCAGTACAGCGACTCGTTTTTGGCAGCGTATTGTGGGCGTGATTGCCGGCTCGTGTGCATTTTTTGTCCTGTATCAGATCTTGCCGGAATCCATGCATTCGCTGATGGGACCGCTGGGTGGTCTGTGTCTGGGATTTTGTGTAGATTATCGCTATAAGACCGCAATGAACTGCTTTGGTGCACTCATGCTGGGAACCGGAATTTATGGACTGCATGGAGCGGTCATCCTGCGTATTGTGGATACCGTTTTGGGCGTGACCTTTGCGCTGGTGTTTGCAGCGATCTTCCATCGACTGGCTGCAGTCAGATTACTGCACGATGCACAGGAGAATCAGGGATGATTAGATCATGACATATCAATAACTTGATGAATTGCAAGGAAGTCGTTATTTGCAGCACGAAAATGTACTGCGGATGACGACTTTCTTTTTGCGGGAGATACAAATATATTTACGAATGCAGATTACAGAAGGATAAAAAGGAAAATAAACGACGAAAAAGAACGGTGTGACTATGAAATCACACCGTTCTCTGATTTTTTGAAAGCACCATAGTAGGGTGCTTTCAGTTTTTTGATTTGGCGTCCCTGAGAGGATTCGAACCTCCGGCCTACCGCTTAGGAGTATGGCGTGCCGCTTGGTACATCGTCCGTTTCATAATTTGCCTTGTTGTTTTATCCGAAATTGTATCGCCTGGTTACTGGTCAATCTGCACAAAAATCCCTGTGATGCCGCCTCGTGACGGGGCGTTCAGAAAGTCAAATTAGCAAATTCTTAGCAGGGATGGTGTCTGACAGGGCCTTTCCCATCAGGGAAACCGGGCAGGTATGGGCAAAATGCCGACAAGAAACAGGAGGCAGATTATGAGTGCATCGGGCGGAAAGCAGACGCCGAAAAACAGAACCTACACCGTGGAGGACATCGCCGCTATTCTCGGCATTGGAAAATCCTCTGCCTATAAACTCGCAAACTCCGGCGAGTTTCAGACGATCCGGATTGGAAACATGATCCGCATTTCCAGAAAATCTTTTGAGGATTGGTTGGGGATGGAGGAGAACGAGGAGTAAGTCCCCAAAATTTAAGGGAACAACTGAATACAGACCGGACATCTGCCGGGGCAACGCCATAGGTAACACAAACCTGTGGCGTTTTTTTATGCCCTGCCGGGGGCACTCAAAACTGTATGAAAACGGGTGGGAAATCCCCTTGTTTTTCGTCTGTGGGCGGCGCAAACGAGGCCGCCCATATCCTTTCCCTCATGGGAGGCCGGGCGGTGATACAGGGGCGCAAAACCACCGAAACGAACACTTTTCAAAATCAACGGAAGGAGGTATCCAACATGGCGGTATTCCGCATTGAGAAAACCCGCGATTACACGGTGATGTCCAACCATCACCTGCGGGACAAGTCGCTCTCGCTGAAAGCGAAGGGCCTTCTCTCCCTCATGCTCTCCCTGCCGGAGGAGTGGGACTATACCACCAAGGGGCTGGCCCGGATCTGCAAGGATGGCGTTGACAGTATCTGCGCCGGGGTGCGGGAGCTGGAGGAACACGGCTATGTGATCCGCCAGCGGGTCCGCAACCCCAACGGCCAGCTCGGCGCCATCGAGTACACCATCCTGGAGCAGCCCAGACCGCCGGAACCTAAACCGGAAAAACCTGAACGGGAAAATCCAGTCTTGGATAATCCTGAACAGGCTTCCCCTGTCTTGGAAGAACCTGAACAGGAAAACCCCGCACAATTAAATACTAATAGATCAAGTAAAGAAAAATCAAAAAAAGATCTATCAAGTACGGAAGGATCAAATCCTGTCCTATCAATCCCCCAAACCCCCAGGGGCTCGGACCAGAAAGGACGGGACCGGATGCGGGAGCGGGAGAGCTATCGGGAATTGATTTTGGAGAACATCGAGTATGACTGCCTCATCCAGAACCACCACCTTGACCGGAACCGCCTGGACGAGCTGGTGGAGCTCATGGTGGACACGGTCTGCTCCAACCGGGAGATGATCCGTATTGCCGGGGACGACTACCCGGCGGAGGTGGTCAAGTCCCGGTTCCTGAAGCTGGACAGCTCCCACATCGAGTATGTGCTGGATCGTATGCGGGAGAACACCACCTATGTCCGCAATATCAAGAAATACCTGCTGGCCGCTTTATATAACGCCCCGGCAACCATCGACAGCTACTACACTTCCCTGGTGAGCCACGATATGTACGGCGGCGGAGATCGGAGGTGATGTGAGTGCAGGAAGAAATCACCCAGGGCGTGGTCTCCCTCTCGGTGGAGACCGGCAAGATGACCGCGGACCTGCTCCAAAAGGCCGTAAAGAAGGTGCTGGAGGAGATGCAGAAGAAGCCCTCCCAGCGCAGCTTACACCAGGGGAAACAGACCCTGCACCAGCTCAAACAGCATGGGGCCTCCCTGACCAACATCGAGATCACGGAGCAGAACATCAAGGCGTTTTCGGCGGTGGCGAAGAAGTATGACATCGACTATGCCCTGAAGAAGGACCCCACCACCGACCCACCGCACTACTATGTGTTCTTCAAGGCGAAGGACAAGGACCAGCTCCAACCGGCTTTCAAGGAGTTCACGGCCATGACCCTGAACCGGGAGAAGCGCCCCACCATCCGGGAGCGGCTGGTCCAGGCCCAGGAACAGGCCAAGACCAAGCACCGGGAACGGGAGAAGGTCAAGACCAAGGACCGGGAGGTGGCGCGATGACCGACAAGCTGAAAAAGCAGATCATCCTCAACCTCCCGTATCTCATCTTCGTGTATCTCTTTGACAAGCTCTGCCAAGGGGTGCGGCTTTCCCCTGGGGCGGCCGCCTCGGAGAAGCTGCTCCACATCGGGCAGGGCTTTTCGGCGGCCTTTGCCAGCCTGGCGCCCAGCTTCCATCTGCTGGACCTGTGCGTGGGCGCCGCCGGCGCGGTGCTGATCCGGCTGGCGGTCTACTCCAAGGGCAAGAACGCGAAGAAATACCGCCGGGGGATCGAGTACGGGAGCGCCCGCTGGGGCACCCCGGCCGACATCGCCCCCTATGTGGACCCGGACTTTTCCCAGAATGTCCTTCTCACCCAGACGGAGCGGATCACCATGTCGAGCCGCCCGAAAGAGCCCAAGTACGCCAGGAATAAGAACATTTTGGTCATCGGCGGTTCCGGCTCAGGCAAAACGCGGTTTTTCGTCAAGCCCAACCTGCTCCAGTGCCATTCCTCCTATGTGGTCACGGACCCCAAGGGCACCATCCTGAACGAGGTGGGCGCCCTGCTGGATCGCAAGGGATACCGCATTAAAAGCCTAAATTTGATAAATTTCAAAAAATCTATGAGATATAACCCTCTGGCGTACATCCGCAGCGAGAAGGACATTTTGAAGCTGGTGAACGCCTTGATCCTCAACACCAAGGGGGAGGGCGAAAAGTCCAGTGAAGATTTCTGGGTCAAGGCCGAGCGCCTGTACTATTCCGCCCTCATCGGGTACATCTGGTACGAGGCGGAACCGGAGGAGCGCAACTTCATCACCCTGCTGGACCTCATCAACGCCAGCGAGGCGCGGGAGGACGACGAGGAATTTCAGTCTCCCGTGGATCTGCTGTTCGCCAAGCTGGAGAAGGAGCACCCGGATCACTTCGCTGTGAAGCAATACCGCAAATTCAAAATGGCCGCGGGCAAAACCCTGAAATCCATTTTGATTAGCTGCGGCGCCCGCCTGGCGCCTTTTGACATCGCGGAGCTGCGGGACCTCATGGCGGAGGACGAGCTGGAGCTGGATACCCTGGGCGACCGCAAATCGGCACTGTTTGTCATCCTCTCGGATACGGACAGCACTTTTAATTTCGTGGCGGCGCTCATGTACTCCCAGCTTTTCAACCTCCTGTGCGACAAGGCGGACGACTTCTACGGTGGCCGCCTGCCGGTCCATGTGCGGTGCCTGCTGGACGAGTTTGCGAATATTGGGCAAATTCCAAACTTCGAGAAATTGATTGCTACCATCCGAAGCCGTGAAATATCGGCTTCTATTATTTTGCAGAGCCAAAGCCAGTTAAAGACCATCTACAAGGACGCGGCGGATACCATCGTGGGTAACTGCGACAGCACCTTGTTTTTGGGAGGCAAGGAGAAATCCACCCTGAAAGAAATTTCGGAGCTGCTGGGGAAAGAAACGATTGACAGTTTCAATCAATCGGAGAACCGGGGCAGCCAGGTTTCTCACGGCCTCACCTATCAGAAATTGGGAAAGGAGTTGATGACCCAGGACGAATTGGCGGTAATGGACGGAGGCAAGTGTATCTTCATGCTGCGGGGCGTGCGTCCCTTCCTCTCGGACAAGTACGACCTGACGAAGCACCCCAACTACAAGTACACCGCCGACGCCGACAAGAAATACCTCTTTGATATGGAACGGTACATGAAACGCAAACCGGCCATCGTAAAGCCGGATGAGCCTTTCGAGATGTACGAATTGACAGCAATGGACCTTCAATAACAATTCTACACCGAAGAAAGGAAATATGATTTATGGATTTTTTCACTAACGCTATCGATGTGTTGCAGACTCTGGTGATCGCCCTGGGCGGCGGCCTGTGCGTGTGGGGCGGCATCAACCTCCTGGAAGGTTACGGGCAGGACAACCCTGCCAGTAAATCCCAGGGAATCAAGCAGTTCATGGCTAATTAAAGGGAACAAAAAGAAAGGAAAAGCACAATCCAGACGGTATCAGCGGCAGTCTACAAGAATAAATTGTGATTACACAAGATTGGTGCTATAATAAGAGAAAAGTTCCTGCCGGGGCAGCCGCCCCGGTGGTATGGATAGAAAGGCAGGAAAACAATATGCACATCAGCTATAAACCACTCTGGCACACACTGTTAGAGCGTGATATGAGGAAAGAGGATTTAAGGCTTGCCGCTGGTATGACAACAAATATGATTGCCAACATGAGCAAAGAGGGAAAGCACATCAGCATGGATACATTAGCCCGTATCTGCGAAACGCTGAATTGTGAGATTACCGATGTGATTGAGTTAGTACCAGACGAGCCTGCTTCCACAGGAGGTAAGGAACATGAGCGAATTGAAACCAAGAATAAAAGAAAACGGAATTGATTATATCCTTGTTGGAGATTACTACATCCCGGACTTGAAGTTGCCGGAGGAACACCGCCCCATCGGAAAGTACGGACGGATGCACCGGGAATATTTAAGAGAAGTCTGCCCAGCCAGATTACACACATTGACCCTGACCGGGGAATTGTGGACATATCTTGCAGACCTGAACGAACAGGCACAGAAACGGTTAGACACCATCATGGAGCAGATGAAAGCTGCCGAGGGCGTGACCGAGGAATTGAAGCGTACCCGTCAAATGGAATGGGTGCAGCGTTGCAATAACATTCACAACCGGGCAGAAGAAATTGTTTTACATGAGATGATTTATTCATAACGGTATGGTAGAATGATTATTACAAATTAGAAGTTGTAAAGGAGACTTTGTATGGGTAGAAAAGAAATAACAACAAAAGAAGATTTAATGAAAGTAATAGAATTATTCGAAAATACTGGAATTACATACTGGTTGGATGGCGGATGGGGTGTAGATATTTTAGCTGGTAAACAAACAAGAATTCATAGAGATATAGATATAAATTTTGATGCTCAACATACGGAAAAATTGTTAAATGTGCTTTTGAATCTGGGCTATAAAATTGATACAGACTGGAAACCGGTTAGAATAGAGTTATATAGTGATGAACTTGGTTACTTAGACATTCACCCGTTCGTTTTAAGTGAGGACGGAACTTCAAAACAAGCTGATTTAGAGGGTGGCTGGTATGAGTTTGAAAAAGATTACTTTGGTAGTGCTTTTTTTGAAGGAAAAACAATTCCTTGTATATCCTTAAAAGGCCAAAGAGTTTTCCATTCAGGTTATGAATTAAGAGATAAAGATAAGCATGATATTTCAATTCTTGAAAGTTTATCAAAATAACATTGCTGTAATTTCTAAGATAAATTCCACTTTATCGCTTTGAAATTTTAACTGAATAAGTATAGCACCAACCGCTGCTACATGGAAGCAAACACAACCATGCAACAGCGGTTTTTCTTTACCGTTTTTTCCTTTGACTGATAGGAGTTCCTGTTTTCTTTGATTTTTGTAGAATCCGAATGAGCCAGCGAAATTCTTCGTCTGACAGATTTTTATAGTTGATGCCGAGCTGCTTGCAGTAAAGGACAACCAGCTTTTCATCCCGACTGCCCTTGAAATTTTCAACCGCTTCCAAATTTTCTTTCAATTCATCGGCAACGGTGGTCTGGGGCGCACTCTCGCTGTCCTTTTTGTGGGCTTCCCGAATATCCCGGATAATGAGATTGAGGTCATCAAGAACCATGTGGCTGAAATATTCATCATCGCTGATATGGGCGGCTTGCAGCACTTTCAAATGCGGGTCGTCTTCGCCGGGGCGATACCGTTCAATGATTTCATGCCGGACAGTATCGACAAGGGCGTTGAGGTTTTGAATCTGCATGGTGGCAATCCCATCTACATAAATCTCAATGTCCGCAAGAAACTTGATAAAGTCCTTATGAGTGGCAAGCTCACAGAGCAGACGGTTGTTAATCCGACCGCCTTTCAGAAGTGCCACCATCTCATCATTCAAATGCAGCTCTGTTAGTGGCGTGTTGATCTGCTCCCGGTTCTCTGTCCGGCACAGCAGATAATCAACGGAAACCCCATAGAAGTCTGCCAGCGTGATAAGGTTGCCATGATTGATTTCCTTATAATCCTCTTTTTCATAACTGCCAAGAGCTGATTTGGAAATGCCCGTCAGCTCTGATAATTCTTCCAGATTTAAGCCTTTGTCCTTGCGGAGTTCCCAAAGGCGTTCCTGTATGCTTGTCGCTCCTTTCATGGGCGCACGCTCCTTTCCGGCGGTTTCATTACTGCCGCTTAACTGGATTATATCATACTTTCCGCAATCGTGGAAATTTCTGATTTTTACCCTTAATTCCTACTTTGTGGACATACGGCACAGGGCACAAAAATGTTCTATGATACAGGTAGTTCATCGATGGATTATTCCAATCGAATGACCAGCCTGTGTGGGATATGCTTCCCCGGCGATGTAGCGCCATGACTTTTGGCAGGGATATGGAGGAACCCTGACCGAAACGAGCGTACCAAAGGGAGCAATACGCCGCTGTGAGATTCAGGGGAGGAACGACACCGGGGAGAACTGGCGAACTGATACCGAAATGATACCGAAACACGACAATCTGATAGGGGGATAGTCTACCCTATTGCTGATACTTCTGGAGATTTTAGACGGCTCTATGACCGTAATTTTGCCGAAAATCGCCCCGAAACTATACACTAAAACGGGAGGAAACGCAATATGCCGAGAATGAGCAAAAAGAGGAAGCATGAGCTTTCTTTTTACCTCAATGACCGGGGGCGTGTCACTTACAACGAATTATGCCGGAAATGCAAGCATGGGTGCAAGCAGAGCTTCCGGGCGGTTGTGGTTGACTGCCCCCGTTATTTATCCAAAAGAGCAAAGAAAAAGGAGGAACACACCGAATGAATTTTGAATTTATGACGATAGGCACACCGTTGCCGCCCTGTATGCCCTTTCCCAGAGCGTTGACAGGATTTCCAGTCAGCAGCACCGCAAAGGTCATGTACTGCCGGATGTTGGACGCTATGCTATCCAACGGACAGGAGGACGAGAACGGAATCCTGTTTATCTGCTTCCCTGTCACAGCCATTGCCGCAGTCCTGTCCCGCAGCCCCATGACGGTCAAGCGTTCTCTGAATGAACTGGAAACCGCCGGACTGATCATGCGAGTGCGTCAGGGCGTTGGAGAACCAAACAGGATTTATGTGCTGATACCGGGAAAGGAGGACGCTGCCCTTGCCTGATACCTCAAAGCTGGAAAAGCTCAACCGAGAGTTGGAAAAGAGTGAAAAGAAACTGCGGAAAGCCATCAATGATGAAAAGGCATTGCAGCACCAGCTAAAGCAGCTTACCCGAAAAGAACGGACACACCGGCTCTGTACTCGTGGCGGTATGCTGGAAAGTTTTCTGCAAGAGCCGGAACGCCTGACAGATGATGATGTCATGCTGTTGTTGACACTCATTTTTCACAGGCAGGACACGCAGGAACTATTGAAGAAACTGCTGGAACGTGAGAAGCCGGAAACCCCTTAGTTTACTAAGGGCGCAATTATACACCACCCAGAGGTTGGTGCATTGCGTTCTCCGAAGGCTCCTCGCCGGGGGGCTGTGATTTTCCGCAGTCATGGTCTGCTCCAAATCAAACAGGGGACGCTACGCTTCCCCTGCGCTGGCTGCCGCCAGCTACCCTTTTGTGGACTTGCCATCTGGGGAGACCTTGCGCTGCAAGCTGTTCCCAGCCGACAAGTTTCATAAAATATGCTATCTTTTCGATAGGCAATAAAGTATAATAAAGTCAGCAATAAATCGGAATTTTACGGTCAGTAAGGAATGCGTAAAGTTATATGATTGTATTATAAGCGATTTGTTAAATTTTTATAACCACTTGTATTTGCCTGCGATTTATGGTATAATATTTTGAAATTTAGAAAGAGGTGGGAAGATGATTAACTTTTCTTGCAAATAAAATCAAAATATGCGGTAGTGCTATACTTTGGCATTATTGTGTCTATTGCAAGAAAGTTATATGTCTATCTTACTCAATATAGTGCTGTTGCCACTTTTGCTTAGTGGTGTTATTTTATGCTATGACGAGCTGCAAGGATAAACTTTCTTGTGGCTCTTATTTTGTTTTGGAGGTGCTTTATGAATAGTGCAGAACAGATAGTTACACATGATTCACTCCGTATAGTGTCGGTTCCTTTTGGTGAAATCTATACGTAGTAAACATTCACCGAACCGACTTTGTATCGTATGACATGCAAAGGAGGATAATATTTATGTCAATGATTAAAATTGAAAACCTTACGTTTTCATATCCGACAAGTTATGATAATGTTTTTGAAAATGTCAGTTTCCAGGTTGATACCGATTGGAAGCTTGGTTTTGTGGGCAGAAACGGACGAGGTAAAACAACCTTTCTGAATCTTCTGCTTGGGAAATATGAGTATAGTGGAAAAATCCTATCATCCGTACAGTTTGATTATTTTCCTTATCCCGTTTCAGATAAGAATCGTATTACAGAGGATATATTGCAGGAGATTTGCCCACTTGCGGAAGAATGGGAACTTATGCGAGAACTTTCTTATCTTGATGTTGATGTCGATGTGCTTTGGCGACCTTTTGAAACACTTTCCAACGGAGAGCAGACAAAGGTTTTGATTGCCGCTCTTTTTCTTAATGAAGGGCATTTCCTACTGATTGATGAACCTACCAACCATTTGGATGCCAAAGCGAGAAAAAGTGTGGCGGCATATCTGAAAAAGAAAAAGGGATTCATCTTAGTTTCTCACGATCGTCGCTTTCTTGACGATTGTGTTGACTATATTCTATCGATTAACCGAGCGAATATCGAAGTGCAAAGAGGAAACTTTTCATCATGGATGTCAAATTTTGAGCGACAGCAAGAATTTGAACTGGCTCAGAACGAACGTTTGCAAAAGGACATCAGACGATTACAGCAGTCGGCAAAACGCGCTGCAGTATGGTCTGAACGTGTAGAAGCTTCCAAAATTGGGGCAGCAGATAAAGGTTATGTCGGTCATAAAGCCGCCAAAATGATGAAGCGTTCAAAATCTATAGAAGCGAGACAACAACAGACAATCGAACAAAAATCAGCATTGCTGAAAAATATGGAAACCGCAGAAGCCCTCAAGATACAACCGCTTAATTACCATACAGATTTGCTTGCATCATTATCGAATGTAGTAGTTTATTATGATGGCATTTCAGTTTGTGAACCCGTTTCGTTTGAAATAAGACAGGGAGAACGCATTGTGCTTGATGGAAAGAACGGCAGTGGCAAAAGTAGCCTGTTAAAGTTGGTAGTCGGGCAGTCCATAGATTATACGGGTACAGTAACACTTGGCTCTGGGCTTGTAATTTCTTATGTGCCACAGGATACATCGTATTTATGTGGAACCCTTTCCGAGTTTGCAGAAGAAAACAACCTTGATGAAAGTTTGTTCAAGGCAATTCTTAGGAAAATGGACTTTGAGCGTGTACAGTTTGAAAAGGATATTAAAGACTTTTCTGGCGGGCAAAAGAAGAAAGTCCTAATTGCGAAAAGCCTTTGTGAAAAGGCACACTTGTATGTATGGGATGAACCGCTCAACTTTATTGATGTGTACTCACGTATGCAGATTGAACAACTCATAACGGAGTTTGCCCCGACCATGCTCCTGGTAGAACATGACAGTGTTTTTCGAGATACTGTGGCAAGTAAAATTGTGAATATCTAAATTGGTTCTTCCGCAATTTTACGTTTTTCGCTTTAATAAAAATGGAGAATGCTGATTTACACTGGCATTCCAGTATTGAAAAATTACAAAATACGGATAATTGCGTAAGAACCTCTAAATTAAAATAATTGTATGGGTTAATTCCAGCTTTACAGAGACTCAAATTCCAGTTTGTAGAATTAAGAAAATCGTAATTTGTGGAGGTAAAATATAGATGAATCAAGGTAGAATTATTGTAATCACAGGTGCGCCGGGGACAGGAAAAACTACAACGGCATCTGCTGTTGCAAAAGAATCAGATTTGGAAAAGTCTGTGCATATGCACACAGATGACTTTTATCATTATTTGAGTAAAGGGGCAATACCACCGCATTTGCCAGAATCAAATGAGCAAAATTTGATTGTCATTGAAGCGTTTTTAGAAGCTGCGAAGCGATATGCTCGTGGTGGATATGATGTAATTGTTGACGGTATTATCGGACCGTGGTTTTTAAAGCCGTGGCAAAGTCTTGTTCGGGAACATTATGAGGTGCATTATATTATTTTAAGGGCAAGTAAGGAAGAAACCTTGAAGCGAGCTGTTGAACGCTCAAAGTTAGACCGAAAGACAAATATCGAATTGGTAGAAACCATGTGGGAGCAATTTTGCAATCTGGGAATATATGAATCGAATGTTATAGATACGACCACTTATTCCATTCAAGAAACTGTTTCCGCAGTACAAGAAAAAATCGCAAGTAGGGCAGCGTTGTTGTCTTAGATTGTTTTGGTGCAATTCCAGTTTGTTAGCTTTACATCGGGTCAACTTGTCCCGAACTTTTACAACTAAATACCCGCCGCTCACACAGTGGCACACCGAGCAGGAAATCTGAAAAAGGTCTCCTGCTTTTTTTCTGCCCAAAATGAGGTGGTAAAACGCCACCCCATCCACCAATTAGCGAAAGGAGGGACACGAAATGCCTTGTCCACACAACGAAATCACGATTGTTCAGCGCAGCCAGCGGCAGTCTGCGGTTGCCGCCGCTGCTTACCAAAGCGGCGAAAAGCTGTTCTGTGAATACGACCAGCAAGTAAAGCACTACCCGGAAAAGCGTGGTATCGTCCACAATGAAATCCTGCTCCCGGCAAATGCTCCACAGGAATATGCAGACCGCAATACTTTATGGAATGCCGCCGAAGCGGTGGAAAAGCAATGGAACTCCCAGCTTGCAAGGCGGTGGGTGCTTACCATTCCCAGAGAGATACCGCCCGACCAGTACGCTGTCCTTGTACGGGAGTTTTGTGAACAGCAGTTTGTTTCCAAAGGCATGATTGCTGATTTTGCCATCCATGACCCCCATCCGCCGGGACACAATCCCCACGCCCATGTCCTGCTGACCATGCGGGCAATGGATGAACATGGAAAATGGCTTCCCAAGAGCCGCAAGGTTTATGACCTTGACGAGAATGGGGAACGGATAAAGCTGCCGTCCGGCAGGTGGAAAAGCCACAAGGAGGATACGGTGGACTGGAACGACCAGAAGTATTGTGAAATCTGGCGGCATGAATGGGAGGTTATCCAGAACCGCTATCTGGACGCCAATGACCGCCCGGAGCGTGTGGACTTGCGTTCCTATGCCAGACAGGGGCTTGATATAGTCCCCACTGTCCATGAGGGGACTGCTGTCCGGCAGATGGAAAAGCGAGGTATCCAGACGAATATCGGCAACCTGAACCGGGAAATCAGAGCCGCCAACCGCCTGATGAAGTCCATCCGGCAGCTTATCCAAAACCTCAAAGGCTGGATTACCGAGCTGGGAGAAAAACGGAAGGAGCTGCTTGCACAAAAGGCGGCGGAGGAAGCGACACTTCTTCCCAATCTGCTGATGAAGTATATGGAGATACGAAAGGAAGAACGGAAGGACTGGACAAGGGCTGGACAGAACCGGGGAACTTCACAGGACTTAAAGGCAGTCAGCGAAGCCCTGTCCTATCTCCGGCAAAAGGGGCTTTCCACTGTGGAGGACTTAGAAGCGTTTCTGGAATCTTCCGGGAAATCAGCCGCAGATTACCGCAATCAGATGAAGCCAAAGGAAGCCCGGAGCAAAGTGATTGACGGGATTCTTGCCAGCCGGACAGACTGCAAGGAATGTAAGGCTGTCTATGAGAAGTACCAGAAGATATTTTTTAAGAAAATAAAGGGGAAATTCAAACAGGAACACCCGGAGGTTGCCCGGTATGAGAAAGCCGCTGACTACCTTGCCAAGCACCCGGACGATAAGGATAAAACGAAAAATGAGTTGCAACAGGAGCAGGAAACGCTTCTCAGCGAAATCGCAGAGCTGAAAGTACCACTGACCGAGGTACAGGAGGATTTGAAGAAGCTGCGGGACATCCGCTACTGGGTACGGAAAGCCACACCCGGCACAGAGGAAAGCAAAGAGCCGCCCAAGAAGCAGCCCATCAAAGAAGTCTTGCAGGATAAGACTGACGAGAAAAAAGCACAAAGAACCGCCCCGGCACAGGAGAAACACAGACAACAGGATATGGAACTTTAACAGGCACTTGCCATTTTCAATTAGAGAATGTCAGGTGCTTTTCTTATTTTCAAGGAGGGATAGATTTGAATGTATTCGAAGCTGTGAAGCAGTCCGTCACAACAAGACAGGCTGCGGAGTATTATGGAATCCATGTAGGTCGGAACGGGATGGCTTGCTGCCCGTTCCATAACGATAAAACCCCAAGCATGAAGCTGGATCGGCGTTACCATTGCTTCGGCTGCGGTGCGGATGGGGATGTGATTGATTTTGCCGCCGCCCTGTATGGGCTGGGAAAGAAAGAAGCCGCCGTACAGCTGGCACAGGACTTCGGGCTTTCCTATGAGGACTGGAAACCGCCGGGAAAGGTAAAAAAGCCCAAGACCCGGCAGAAATCCCCGGAGGAACAGTTTCAGGAAGCAAAGAATCGCTGCTTCCGTATTCTTGCCGATTATCTCCATCTGCTGATGGCATGGAGAACGGACTACGCCCCGCACTCCCCGGAGGAAGCCTTTCATCCCCGGTTTGTGGAAGCCTTACAGAAGCAAGCCCAAGTGGAATATCTGCTGGATGTGCTGCTGTTCGGGGAAACAGAGGAAAAAGCGGATTTGATTACGGACTACGGAAAGGATGTGATACAGCTTGAACAGCGAATGGCAGAACTTGCAGCCGCAGACGCAGCAAGAACTAAAAAACACTATGAACGCCATGCAGCCGCCCCAGAGCGTTGAGGAAATCAAGGCGGGGCTGGAAACCACCGAGAAAGGCGGTGTCCGTCAGAGCATACGGAACTGCCTGACCGTATTCCAACGTGACCCTCTGCTTTCAGGGGCTATCGCATACAACATCCTGACTGAC
Organism: Butyricicoccus pullicaecorum; assembly: GCF_002160355.1. Taxonomy (NCBI): domain Bacteria; kingdom Bacillati; phylum Bacillota; class Clostridia; order Eubacteriales; family Butyricicoccaceae; genus Butyricicoccus; species Butyricicoccus pullicaecorum. The sequence continues at coordinate 8,824 of NZ_NFKK01000019.1, read as the reverse complement.
CGCAAGGACATCATAAAGCCCATCGGTTTTCACAGAGAAAGCACCGCCCTGAACGATACGGACATGAAGTATCTGCTTCTTTATCTGGAAGAAACCTACGGGCTTACCAATGAGAAAAAGATTGATAACGCCATCGGGATTGTGGCGAATGAAAACAAGTACCATCCCATCCGGGACTATCTCAATACCCTTGTGTGGGACGGGACAGAGCGAATCCGCTTCTGCCTGCGGCACTTTCTGGGGGCTGACGCAGACGATTACACCTATGAAGCGTTGAAGCTGTTCCTGCTGGGTGCAATCTCACGAGCCTTTCAGCCGGGGTGCAAGTTTGAAATCATGCTCTGTCTGGTAGGCGGTCAGGGGGCTGGAAAGTCCACCTTCTTCCGGCTGCTGGCAGTCCGGGACGAGTGGTTCTCCGATGATTTGCGGAAGCTGGACGATGACAATGTGTACCGCAAGCTGCAAGGTCACTGGATTATTGAAATGTCGGAAATGATGGCAACCGCCAACGCCAAGAGCATTGAGGAAATCAAGTCATTTTTAAGCCGGCAGAAAGAGGTCTACAAGATACCTTATGAAACCCACCCGGCAGACCGCCCCCGTCAGTGCGTGTTTGGCGGCACTTCCAATGCCCTTGACTTCCTGCCCCTTGACCGTTCCGGCAACCGCCGCTTTATCCCGGTCATGGTGTACCCGGAGCAGGCGGAAGTTCACATTTTGGAGGATGAAGCCGCTTCCAGAGCCTATATCGGGCAGATGTGGGCGGAAGCGATGGAGATTTATAAAAGCGGCAGGTTCAAGCTGGCTTTCAGCCCCGCCATGCAGCGGTATCTCAAAGAACACCAGCGGGATTTTATGCCGGAGGACACCAAAGCCGGGATGATACAGGCGTATCTTGATAAATACACCGGGAGCATGGTCTGCTCCAAGCAGCTCTATAAGGAAGCCTTGAACCATGCTTTTGACGAGCCGAAGCAATGGGAAATCCGGGAAATCAACGAGATTATGAACCAGTGCATTTCCAGCTGGCGGTACTTCCCAAACCCAAGAATGTTTTCCGAATATGGCAGACAAAAGGGCTGGGAGCGTGAAAACCCGGCAACGGACTCCGGCAACCCGTCTGAAAAAACGATGGACGGTTTTGTGGAGGTCACAGAACAGATGGAGCTTCCATTCTGAAAAGGACAGCCCGTTGCACCCCCTGTTGTTATCCCGTTGCCGAGCCGGTTGCCGGGAAAAACCCCTTATTTCCGGGCTTTTCTCCCTTATAACAACCAAAACAACAAAAAAATAAAAGAAAAGTATAAATAGTAACCATCGCCAGATTGAGATTGTTTGCAAGGTCTTTTGAAGTCCGTTGCCGGACTTCGTTGCCGACACCCTCTGTCTGGCTATTTTCATGTATGGAGGATAACTGCCTATGGCAAAAAACAAAACAGAGATTCATGTGACCACTGTATTTGACGGGGAGCTTGACGCCACTGATGTGTTCGTCAGCCTGATTTCCCAGAAATACGGAAAGACAAATGCAAAAGAATATCTTGCTAAAAAGAAAGATATAGGCTATAATGAAGATGAGGTTCAAAAGAGCCAGATACCGTCTGGATTGTGTGGGTAAATGGCTATGATGAACGAAATGGAATACAGAACAATCGGTTCGGCACTTGCCGGGGGTTATCGTGCGGCGGTCTATTGCAGGCTGTCAAAGGACGATGACCTGCAAGGCGAAAGTGCCAGTATCGCAAACCAGCGTGATATGCTGGAAAAATACTGCGAAAAGCAGGGATGGGAGGTTGTGGCAGTCTATCAGGACGATGGCTTCACAGGTCTTAACATGGAGCGTCCTGACCTACAGAGAATGTTGAGAGCCATTGAGCGCAGGCAGATCAACCTTGTCATCACGAAAGACCTCAGCCGACTGGGGCGTAATTATCTGCAAACCGGGCATTTGATTGAGGACTTTTTCCCAAGAAACGGTGTCCGCTATATCGCCATGAATGACGGCATCGACACCCTGCGGGATAACAACGACATTGCCCCGTTCAAGAATATCCTGAACGAGATGTACAGCAAGGATATTTCCAAGAAAGTCCATTCCTCTTATCTTCTGAAAGCGCAGAAAGGACAGTTTACCGGGTGTCTTGCCCCGTTTGGGTATCGGAAAGACCCGGAGGACAAAAACCATCTGCTCATTGACGAGGAAACCGCCCCGATTGTGCGGCTGATTTTCAGATATGCCCTGAACGGTCATGGTCCGAACTATATCCGCAGACGGCTGGAGAAAGAAAAAATCCCCTGCCCTACATGGTGGAACCGGGAACGGGGGCTTCGCAATACCCGCACCAAATGGGAAAAGAAAGACCCAGAAAACGGGCGGTATATGTGGGACTTCTCCGTTATCAAAGACCTTTTGATGAATCCCGTCTACACCGGGGCGATTGCTTCCCAGAAAAAGGACTACCGCTTCAAAATCGGCACGATTGGGGAAAAGAAGCCGGAGGACTGGATTGTGGTGGAGGGACAGCATGAACCGCTGATTGACAGCATGAGCTTTGACATTGTGCAGAACAAGCTGAAATCCCGCCAGCGTCCGGGGCAGACCAATGAAATCAGCCTGTTTGCCGGACTGTTAAAATGCGGCGAGTGTGGGAAGTCGCTGACGGTACGCTACACAAACGCTAAACATCCCCAGCGGATTTACTCCTGCAAGACCTACAATGCCTTTGGAAAGAACCACTGCACCCAGCACCGGATTGATTATGACACCCTTTACAGCCATGTGCTGCGGAAAATCCGGGAATGTGCCAGAGCTGCCCTGATGGACGGGGAAGCGGTTGCCGACCGCCTGACCAATACCTGTGAAGCCGAGCAGCGGGAACAGCGGGAAGCAATGGAACGCTCCCTTACAAGGGACGAGGAACGGATTGAGGTTCTGGACAAAATGGTCATGCGGCTTTATGAGGATATGATTGCAGGGCGTATCAGTGAGCAGAATTTCAACACCATGCTGGAAAAGACACAGACCGAGCAGACGGAGCTTAAAACAAAAGTGTCCGAGGGCAGAAAGCGGCTGTCCGATGAAGTCCAGCTTGCCAATGATGCAAAACAATGGGTGGAAGCCATTCAGGAATACGCCAACATCACAGAGCTGGACGCAGCCACCCTCAACCGCTTAATCAAAGAAATCGTTGTGCATGAGCGCATTGACGAAGATAAAACAAGACACATTTCTATCGAAATTCATTTTAATCTCAAACCCATCCCGGAGGTGGAACAGGTCACTGCCTGACCTGTCCCGCCGGGACGGTTCTCTTAACAACACCATATAGATTTTTTGTACGCCGCCGCCCGCCATCGAGCAGAGTTTTTACACCTAATTGGGGATGAAACAGCTCATGGCCGGCGGGGGTGTCGCCCTCATCGGCATCACCCTGATCCCGCTGCTGTCCGGCCTGCTGGGCTGATGGCTCCCCATAACACCCGCGGGAGGTCCCGGTACACGGGGCCTCCCGCAAAGGAGGTGATCCCCGTTGATCTTTGACGCGATACAGGAGTGGTTCCAGGAACTGCTCATTGACGGTATCATATCCAACCTGACCGGGATGTTTGATACCCTGAATACCAAGGTAGGCGAGATCGCCGGGGAGGTGGGCATGACGCCCGCCGCGTGGAACAGCGGTATCTTCAACATGGTCCGTAACCTCTCGGAGACCGTCATCATTCCCATCGCCAGCATCGTCCTCACCTTTGTCATGTGCTATGAGCTCATCCAGCTCATCATCGAAAAGAACAACCTCCACGACTTTGACACCTGGATCTTCTTCAAGTGGATCTTCAAGACCTTCTGCGCGGTGCTCATTGTCACCAACACCTGGAACATCGTCATGGCTGTGTTCGATGTGGCGCAGAACGTGGTAAGCCAGAGCGCCGGCGTCATTATTTCGGATGCGGGCATCGACATATCCAGCGTGACCGCCGACCTGGAAACCCAGCTCGCGGACTGGAGCATCGGCGCCCTGCTGGGGCTGTGGTTCCAGAGCATCTTCGTGGGGCTGTGTACGCAGATCCTCTCCATCTGCATCTTCCTGGTGATCTATGGAAGGATGGTAGAGGTGTATTTGGTGACCTCAATAGGTCCCATCCCCTTTGCCACAATGGTGAACCGGGAGTGGGGCAACACGGGGCAGAACTATCTCCGCTCCCTGCTGGCCCTGGGCTTCCAGGCGTTCCTCATTATGATCTGTGTGGGCATCTATGCGGTGCTGGTGGAAGGTATTTCGCTCAGCGGTGACAACATTTCCGGCGCTATTTGGGGGTGCATGGGGTACACGGTTCTCCTGTGCTTCACCCTCTTTAAGACCGGCAGCCTCGCCAAGTCCCTATTCGGGGCGCATTAGGGAGGGGCCGGTATGGAGAAGAAATACAATGTCATCTACGCGGACCCACCCTGGTCCTACAAAGTATGGAGCAAGAAAGGCGCGGGCCGGAGCGCAGAAAGCCATTATCCCACCATGAGTATAGAGGCCATCAAGGCGCTGCCTGTGTCCCGGCTTGCGGCCAGGGACTGCGCCCTGTTCCTCTGGATCACCTTCCCCATGCTCCGGGAGGGCTGGGCCGTTATGGACGCCTGGGGCTTCACCTTCAAGACGGTGGCCTTCGTGTGGGTAAAGCAGTGCCGCAAATCAGACAACATTTTCACCGGGATGGGATACTGGACCCGCGCCAACGCGGAGATCTGCCTGCTGGCGACCCGCGGGCACCCGAAACGGGCGGCCAGGGACATCAAGCAGGTCATCCTCTCTCATGTTGAGGAGCACAGCAAAAAGCCTGACGAGGCGCGGCGCCGGATCGAGGCCCTGATGGGGGATGTCCCACGGATCGAGCTGTTCGCCCGGCAGGCGACCCCCGGCTGGGATGTATGGGGAAATGAAGTAGCAAGCGACATTCAACTTGCGGAAAGGAGCTGATTTTATTGGCCTATGTAACGATCCCGAAGGACCTGAGCAAGGTGCAGAGCAAGGTCCTGTTCGGGCTGACCAAGCGGCAGGTGATTTGTTTCGGAGCGGCGGCGCTGATTGGCGTGCCGCTTTTCTTCTTAGCCAAGGGCGCGCTGGGTACCACCACGGCGGCTCTGTGCATGATCCTGGTCATGCTGCCCTTCTTCCTGTTCGCCATGTACGAGCGGAACGGGCAGCCCCTGGAGGTGTTCCTTGGGCACCTCATTCAGAACAAGTTTATCCGCCCAAAGGTGCGGATCTACCAAACCAACAACTTGTACTCCGCCCTGGTGCGGCAGCACGAATTGGAACAGGAGGTGAGAGCGATTGCAGGCAAAAACCGCAAGACCCGGAAAAACGGCAAAGCTCAGACGTAAGCTGACCCGTGACGAGCGCAGGCAGATCGAGGCGGTGATCCGGCAGGCAAAGGGCGATGGGAAAGCCCATACGGTGCAGGACAGCATCCCTTTCCGCAATATATTCCCCGACGGCCTGTGCCGGCTGGATGGCGGGGCCTTCTCCAAGACCATCGCCTTCGAGGGCGTCAACTACCGTCTGGCTTCGCCGGAGGATCAGCGGGATATTTTTGAACACCTCTGCGATTTCTACAATGGCTACGACCCCACCATTGGGGTGCAGGTGTCGCTCAGCAGCCGGTATGTGGAGCATGGGCCGGAGGAGGACCTGTTCGGCATCCGTCCCCAGGGGGACGACCTGGACCCTGTCCGGGAGGACGCGGCCGGGATACTCCGCTTCCAGTATGAGCGGGGCAGCAACGGCTATGTGAAAACCAAGTATGTGACCCTGACCATCGAGGCGGAAAACCTGGCGGCGGCGCGGGCGCGCTTCGCCCGCATCGAGACCGACACCCTCAACCGCTTCAAGGTCATGGGGGCCGCCGCCCATGTGCTGGACGGGAAGGAGCGGCTGGAGCTGCTTCACGGCATCCTCCACCCGGCAGACGGCCGCCGTCCGGAGGGCGGGAAGTTCGCTTTTGATTGGGACTGGCTGGCGCCCAGCGGCCTTTCGGTCAAGGACTTCATCGCCCCGTCCTCCTTCCACTTCGGGGAGACCCGCACCTTCCGCATCGGCGAGATGTACGGGGCGGTGAGCTTTTTGCAGATCACCGCCCCGGAGATCCACGACCGCATTTTGGCGGAGTTCATGGAGACCGAGGGAAACATTCTGGTGACCATGCACATCCGGGGCATCAACCAGAACGAGGCCATCAAGATGGTCAAGCGCAAGATCACGGATTTGGACGCCATGAAGATCGCGGAGCAGAAGCGGGCGGTACGCAGCGGCTACGACATGGACATCCTCCCCAGCGACCTTGCCACCTACGGCGGCGCGGCAAAGACCATCCTCCAGGACCTGCAAAGCAGGAATGAGCGAATGTTCAATCTGACCTTCCTGGTCATGCACATGGCGGAGACCAAGCAGAAGCTGGAGATTGCCGTGTCCCAGGCGGCCAGCGTGGCGCAGACCTACAACTGCCTCCTCACCCGGCTGGACTTCCAGCAGGAGGACGGACTGATGAGCAGCCTTCCCCTGGGGCTCAACCGTATCAAAATCGAGCGGAGTCTCACCACTTCGGCGCTGGCGGTGTTCGTCCCCTTCGTCACCCAGGAGCTGTTTATGGGCGGGGACGCCATGTACTACGGCCTGAACGCCCTCTCCAACAACATGATCCTTCTGGACCGCAAACAGTCCAGAAGCCCCAACGGGCTGGTGTTCGGCACGCCGGGCAGCGGCAAGTCCATGAGCTGCAAGCGGGAGATCACTTTCATCATCCTGACCACAAAAGATAATGTCATCATCTGCGACCCGGAGGACGAGTATTCGCCCCTGGTGCGCCGGCTGGGCGGGCAGGTGATCCGGCTGTCCCCGTCCAGCACCGACTATGTGAACCCGCTGGACATCAACCTCAACTATTCAGACGAGGAGAACCCCCTGGCGCTGAAAAGTGATTTTGTCCTGTCCTTCTGCGAGCTCATCATGGGGAGCAAGACGGGGCTGGAGGCCATCGAGAAAACGGTCATCGACCGGGCGGTGCAGAAGATCTACCAGCCCTACTTCGCAGACCCCCGGCCGGAGAATATGCCCATCCTGGGCGACCTGATGGAGGCGCTGCTGGCGCAGGGCATCCCGGAGGCCGACCGGGTGGCCCAGGCGCTGGATCTGTATGTGAACGGTTCGCTGAACTTCTTTAATCACCGCACTACCGTGGACATCCGCAACCGGCTGGTCTGCTTTGACATCAAGGGTCTGGGCAAAAACCTGAAAAAGCCGGGGATGCTCATTGTCCAGGATGCGGTGTGGAACACCGTCACCATCAACCGGGCCATTGGGCGCTCCACCTGGTATTTCGTGGACGAGTTCCACCTCCTGCTGAAGGAGGAGCAGACGGCGGCCTATTCGGCGGAGATCTGGAAACGGTTTAGAAAATGGGGCGGGGTGCCCACCGGGGCGACCCAGAACCCCAAGGACCTGCTCTCCTCCCCGGAGATCGAGAACATCCTGGAAAACAGCGATTTCATCTATATGCTCAACCAGGCCGCCGGCGACCGCAAGATTTTGGCGGAGCGGCTGGGCATTTCAGCGGAACAGCTTGCCTATGTGACCAATTCCGAGCCGGGCCATGGGCTGCTGTTCTTCAACAATGTGATCCTGCCCTTTGCGGACGACTTCCCCAAGGACACGGAGCTTTACAAGCTGCTCACCACCAAACCCAGCGAGGTGGAGCACGCGGCGGAAACGGAGGCGTGAATATGAAAAACAAACTGTATGTCATCAACGGCAAGACCTATCTCTCCCACATCAACGATGAGGTCCACCTGTATGGGCTCCTCCACCAGCTCGCTTTTCTGGCTGGCCGCATCAAGGATGAGGAGGATGTGTTCCATGTGCTGGATACGGCGAAGCGGTACGGTGAGATCGCCGAGGAGAAGTTCCAGAGCTGGGGCATCCCCGGCCGCTACCTGGTGTTCGGCGACCCTAAGGATTTGAAGGGGCTCATGGACAAGGAACTGGACGAGGTGGAGGCCGTCCCTGAGGAGGAGCCGAAGCCCAAGAAGTATAAGGATGAGTACATTATCCCCGGCAGCGGCTTCCGTATGCTGGTGGGCGACATCCATAACCTGATCGTTCTCTATCACTCCCTGGCCCGCTGCCTGTCGGAGGCGGAGACGGAGAAGGATTTTCTCCGTTTGAAAAAGCGGGCCGTCAATTATGAGAAAGAGATGAAGCGGATCTACCGCAGCCTGGGGCTCCCGGAGGGCAGCGGCGTCGCACATGATACCCTGGAGGAGGCCATCATCAAGCGCCATAACCTGATCCCCCTGGAGGAAGTGGAGGACGAACCCCAGGATGACGGCCTTGAAGGGGATGAGGTATGGAGCGACTGACTCATGTGAGCCTGTTCTCCGGCATCGGCGGTCTGGACCTTGCGGCGGAGGCAGCCGGATTTGAGACCGTTTGCCAATGTGAATGGGCGGACTACCCCTATTCTATCCTGGAGCGGCACTGGCCGGATGTGCCGAAGTTCCGGGACATCACCACATTTACGAAGGAGGCGTTTTTTGAGAAAACAGGACTTGAAACAGTCACCATCATTTCCGGCGGTTTCCCCTGTCAGCCCTTCTCCACCGCGGGAAAACGGAAGGGTTTTGCGGATGAACGCTACCTGTGGCCGGAAATGTGCAGAGTTATTGCCGAACTGCGGCCCCGTTGGGTGCTTGGGGAAAATGTTGCTGGCTTCATCAATATGGGGCTCGACAAAACGATTTTTGACCTGGCAAAAGCGGGATACGCTGTTCTCCCATTCG
>NZ_NFKK01000018.1:0-59236 GCF_002160355.1 Butyricicoccus pullicaecorum | reverse complement strand
TTTGAAGTCCTGTTACCCGCACCACATTTTTCATAACAAGTCTTTTCGGAACTGTATTGTAAGTTCTTTTTGCGCAGCAGTTCGGACAGGACTTGAACCCTGCGGGATTTCACATTCAAAACACAGTAGTGTTTTGAAGTCCTGTTACCCGCACCAAGATTATCATAGAAGTCTTTTCGGAACTGCATTGTAAGTTCTTTTTGCGCAGCAGTTCGGATAGGACTTGAATCCTGTGGGATTACATATTCAAAACACAGTAGTGTTTTGAAGTCCTGCTACCCGCACCGTGTTTTCATAATAAGTCTTTTTGCAACGGCATCGCAAGTTCTTTTTGCGCAGCAGTTTGGACAAGACTTGAACCCTGTAAAAGGCAGGGACAATCGAAAGAATGATAGCTGGGCGGCGTGTGTAAACGCGCCGTTTTGTCTATTCAAATTTAGGAAGGATGGCCGAAAACAGGCCGAATTGACCCGGTCGGGCAGTGCATAGGACGGTGAACCAGATGGTGAATCCATTTTTGAAAGACGGATATCTGATGCTGCATGCTTCACTCAATAAGCTGCCTATTTTGTGTGCGGACGATACAGCTAAGACGCGCTGTTCTTCCAAGGCGATTCATCGCATTGTGTGTGAATATCTGGCGGCACAGGGGCTGGAGAACGATGGAGACTGGCAGGCACGGTTTGTGGACTGCCTGATCGATCCCAAGTACGCTTCTTCCGCGCGTGCGCTGGTTGCGCAGGTTGCAGATGATATCGGCTCGATTTTCTGGACGCTCAAGGGCGGACAGGAGCACTGTGAGCGGTCGGACTGGGCTCCGGAGCACTGGGCATTTTGGCAGGGCATTCGCCGGTTTTATCTGGCGGGTGGACTGCTGCATGGGCCGATCGGAGCGATTTTGACCGAGGCTGTGCGCCGCAATCTGGAATCTCGCGGCCTTTCGGGCATTGAACTGCGCCTGACGGCACACCCGGCGGTGATTTCGCTCATTGGTGCGGCCAAGTACGCGGCGTTTCTGGGCAAGGATGCGCTGGTATTTGACTTCGGTCACAGTTATGTCAAGCGCGGATATGTGCTGCGTGAGGACGGAAACTTCGTGGTGCATACCTGCATGCGCAAGGCTTCCGAGTGGACACAGTGGGAGTGTGAGAGCGACTGCGCCGAGCGTGAGGCTGCGTATGCGCTGTCTGACTTTATCGAGCGCACTGTGCTGGAAATGCTGGACACCGTGACTGCGCGCGGGGCGGTCTGTGATGCGGCGGTCATCAGCATCGCGAACTATGTACACGAGGGCTGTTTTGTGTCGCGCGGTGGATATGGCAAGCTCAGACACGTACCCCAGCCCTATGACCGTTATTTGAGCGAGCGCATTGCAGCGCATACCGGAAAACATTTTACGGTATATTTGCTCCACGACGGCACAGCGGGAGCGTATGGCGCACAGGGAGAAAACTGGCAGGAAGAAGCATTCGTGGGCTTTGGCACCTCGCTTTCGGTTGGATTTCCGTGCGAAAAGATGGATTTTCCGTTCTCTTACACTGTGGTAAGTGACTAAATATCCGGTGGTCGGATGCTGACGATGAGGGAGCGGAAAACCCTTCAAAAAATTTTTTCGACAAATTGAAAAATAATGCTTGCAATTTCGTGAAAAGCGTGTATAATAAATGATGTTGCTGATAGCGACGCCCCAAAAGAAAAAATGCAGATGTGGCGGAATGGCAGACGCGCTAGCTTCAGGTGCTAGTGCTCGCAAGGGCGTGTGGGTTCAAGTCCCACCATCTGCACCAAAAATCCCGAATGCGACAGCGTTCGGGATTTTTACTTATTACTTATTCGCTATTCACTCTTCACTTACTTCTTCTGCCTGCCCGGGATTTTTGGAGGGAATAGGTAATAGAGAAAAGGGAAGAAGTATAGTGTGCTGTTTGTGCAGTGCTGCGAGGTTAAGAGCTGTTATGTAAGGACACCTGAAGGTGTCTTTTTGTTTTCTGTGACAGAAAAGAGGGAAAGTGCATGGCAAAACTGAGGAAAATGCTGGGCAAGGCCGATGATGCGGAGATCGTGACATTCATGCGGCAGATTGAAACCCAGAGCAAGACAACTCTTGCGCGTTGGGCGGCAGACTGTGCAAAGAACTGGTATCTGCCGATTGCACAGGCAGCCGATCCGACAGATTGCCTGAGTCATCTGCTGGACACGGTTCAGGCATGTCTGGAAGGAAAGGCGACCCAAAAGCAGCTGAAAGAACAACTGCGGGAGGGGCGAGGACTGGCGCAGCGCATGACCGAACCGGCGGTGCAGGCGGCAGCGCGGGCGATTGTGACCGCTTGCGGTGTGCTTCAGACGCCGACCAATGCGCTGGGATTTTGTTTTTATGGCGCGGCCGCTGCGGCATATCATGAGTTAGGCTTGGAACGATCGGCAGTCGACTATGACAGTCGTGCACGCGTCGAGTTTGAGCGCTTGTCGCAGACGCTGAAACAGGTCATGGTACCGGATGAAGCAGACCCGGTGCAGGTAGATTGGAATTGCTGAGGAAATACGCATGGAATACGTATATATATTAGAATGCGCAGACGGTACGCTGTACACCGGCTGGACAAATGACTTGACTGCACGCCTCGCAGCGCACAACAGTGGACGCGGTGCCAAGTACACGCGTGGACGTGCGCCGGTCAAGCTGGCGTTCAGCGAGGTGTTTGATGATCGCTCGGAGGCGCTGGGCTATGAGGCGGCGCTCAAGAAGCTGACGCGGACAGAAAAACTTAACTTGATTGCTGGACGGCGTGCGGCAGACGGCGAGTATTTGACTGTGCTGGACGCGCAGGGACGCGCGTGTGGAGATCAGCCGCGCGCAGTCGTGCATCGTCAGGGACTGCGGCACGCAGTCGTACATCTGTGGGTACTGGAAACCCAAGACGGTGTACCGGGTGTGTGGCTCCAGCGCCGGGCGCTCGACCGTCCGCTGTATCCGGGACGGTACGATCAGGCGGCGACCGGTCACATCGGTGCGGGTGAGCAGCCGTGCGAGGCGATTGTGCGGGAAGCGCGGGAGGAATGTGGTTTGGTGGTCGATCCGGATGATTTGACCATGCTGGACATGCCCTGTCACCAGCGTTACGCGCGGCCGGATGGCGGACTGGATGACGAGATGGCATATGTTTTTCTGTACGACCGCAAGCCGGGACAGGCGTTTGCACCGGGCAGCGAGGTGATCGGCATGCGCTGGGTATCGCTGGCAGCCTTTGGGCACACGCTCGAGACCGGAGAACCGCTTATTTGGCCGGATGGGGAAGCGCTGGACGTAGATGGTCTGGCGTGTTATCATCCTGCGGAGTGGAAAGCGGTCAAGCGATGGCTGACCGGACAGCGCGGATAGATTAGGGCATAAAAATACCCTGTCTGGGTTTCCGGACAGGGTATTTCAGATTGTCGAAAAGTCTTTTCGCGCCGCAGCGCGTTTGCAATGACACAAAAAGTCAGGACATGTGCCTGACTTTTTGTTCAGCAAAATGCCCGGAATCGCTCATTTATGCGCGATTTTGGGCATTCTTCGTCCAGAGTGCTATGCACGGCGGACGCTGGTTCGTCGAAAAACCGCAGTTTTTCGACGAGCTAAAAAAATACCCCGTCTGGCATGCCAGACGGGGTATTTTTTGACTCTTATTCGTTAGCGCAGGGTTGCGCCGATGGCACAGGCAGCAATCAGAAAGACAGCTGCGGCCGCTGCGCTGCACACCGCATAATGGCGGCATTTCTTAGCAGCAGGGGATTCCGTGCCGAGTTTGGCCGTTTCGCTGTTCGGGCCGGTCAGACGGCCGTACTTCATCTGGAAGAAGATGACGAGCAGGGCGCATACGGCGAACGCGGCGAAGAATACGGCAAGAAGCAGCTTCATGTCAGATACAGTTCATAACGACTGCGATGACGACGAAGATGACGCCGATGGCAGTGGTCAGACGGGACAGCGTGCGCTGCATATTGCTTGCCTTGGACTGGCCGAAGAAGGTGTCTGCGCCGCCGGCGATCGAGCCGGACAGACCCTGACGAGCACCCTGCTGGAGCAGGACGACGACGGTCAGGAATACGCAGGCAATGACTTCCACGATGGAAAGGACTAACTTCAGGGTACCCATTTTCATTCCTCCGAAACTATTGCTTTAGATTCTATCTCGAGTCAGGCCCAGGAAAGGGCGCATTTGCATATCTGTCATCATAGCACAAAAATGTATGCTTTGCAAGGGTAAACGGGGAAAAAACGGGGAAAAATCAGGGAAGAGCCGGACGCAGGAGGTTGACGAGCGGAGCGCCCAGACGGTTGGCGTGAATCTTGCCGGAAGAGGCGTCGACGACAGCCAGACGGATGGACGACCAGCCGCTCTCGGGCGCGCGGTAGTTTACCTCGCTGGCATAGCGGCGCAGACGGCGCAGTGCGGCCGGGTCACATTCACGGCAGACCAGAACAACGCTGATGAGCGTGAACAGGTGGTGCGGGTCGGCCTTGACCAGATTTTTCTGGAGGGTCAGCGCGTACTGCCACCAGTCTTCGAGCGTGTCCTTGTCCAGATGGGGGACGGAGAAGAGCAGGCGGTGTTCGTTGCTGTGCAGGGTGGATGCGCCGACCGAGATGAGGCCGAGTACCTTCTGCTCGGCGTAGCTTTCAAACCAAGCGTGCAGAGCGGTCAGGCGACCTTCGACCGATACGTTATGCACCGACTGAAAGGCATCATCCAGACCGTTTTCCATATTATCGCGCAGTTTGGTGAAGTATACGCTGAAATCGACGGGAGTGTTGGTGTTCATAGGCGTTTAGAGATCCTCCGGGTATTGTCCGGCTTCGGTCATCGCGCGCAGCGCCTGCTGTACGGTGGGCTTGTCCTCCTGATAGGTGACGCCGAACCACTTTGCGCTTGTGGTCAGCACCTTGGCAGTCGCCTTGCCCTGACGGATGAGGGTATCGACCGCAGCGGGCAGGTAGAACTCGGCCTTCATGGGATCGGTCAGCAGCTTGCCGGCGAAGAAGTCGCGCAGCTGCGCGTCCAGCTCGCGCAGGAAGGAGGGGGTGAAGCCCCAGAGGTTCATGGAAACCGGGGTGCCGGGAGCGATCTCGCCGCCCTCACCATCGGTGAAGCGGATGACACCGTCAGCTTCGCGGGCAATCTTGGTGCGCTCGATGATGTCGGACAGGAAACCGTCGGCATCGGTGGTGCATACACCGCGGGAAACCGTACCGTTTTCGGTCAGGGTGTTCTCGACGGCGTAACCAACCATGCAGTAGCGGTACTTGTCGTCGTCGGCAGCCTCGGACAGGAAGTTGTACATCTTCTGGAATGCGTCAGCGCCGTAGAAATCATCGGCGTTGATGACAGCAAAGGGAGCGTCAACCGTGTCGCGGATGCAGTAGACCGCGTGACCGGTGCCGAGCGGCTTTTCACGGCCTTCGGGAACGGTTAAATCGTCCGGAATTGCAGACAGCGTTTGATAAACGTAATCGACTTGCATCAAGCGGCGCGCCTTGCTGCCGATGGCCTGCTCAAAGGCCTCGGTCAGCTCGGGTTTGATGATGAAAACCACGCGGCGGAAGCCGGCGCGATAAGCGTCGTAGATGGAATAATCGAGAATGATCTGACCGTTCGGACCGAGCGGATCGATCTGCTTGAGGCCGCCGTAGCGCGAACCCATACCGGCAGCCATAATCACCAAAACAGGGGAGTTGGACATATTTCCGGTCTCCTTTCAGAAATTTATGTCTCAAAATGTAATCAAAAGATATCTTTATTATACCCGAATCGTGCAAAAGTGGCAAGTGCGTAAGGGGCAAAATTCACGAATCGGCCCAGCCAAAGCAGGGGAATTTTCAACAAGGTGGAAAAAATGAAAGTTTGGATGCGTGAACGCTGAGGAATACATTGCAAAGAACGCGGTAAAATGATAAAATGTGTAAGGTTAAAAAATAATTTTATTGTACGGTTTTTGTTGATTTGTTTATAACGAAGTGAGGTAGATGTTTTTATGATGCGCAGAACAAAAATTATCTGTACGCTCGGCCCTGCAACCGACGACAAGCAGGTACTCAAGGATATGATGCTGGCGGGTATGAACGTTGCCCGTATGAACTTCAGCCACGGTTCGCACGAAGAGCACAAGCAGAGAATGGATCTGGTCAAGGAGTGCCGTGCAGAGCTGGGCCTGCCCATCGGTATCATGCTCGACACCAAGGGTCCCGAGATCCGCACCAAGACTTACAAGAACGGCAAGATCGAGATTCAGGACGGCCAGACCTTTACCCTGACCACCCGTGAGGTTGAGGGCGACGAGAGCATCGTTTCCATCACCTACGAGGGTCTGCCGAGAGACGTACAACCCGGCACCCGCATCCTGATCGACGACGGTCTGATCGCGTTCGAGGTTCAGGAGATCAAGGACGGCACCGATATCGTATGTAAGGCGCTCAACGGCGGTCCGCTCTCCAACCGTAAGTCCATCAATGTTCCGGGCATCAAGCTGAACATGCCTTTCGTATCCGAGAAGGATCGCGCAGACATCATCTTCGGTCTGCAGCAGGGCATTGACTTCATCGCAGCTTCCTTCACCCGCACCAAGCAGGACATCCTTGACATCAAGGCAATCCTGAAGGAGTACGGTCAGGAGGATATCCAGATCATCGCGAAGATCGAGAACATGGAAGGCGTCAACAACATCCGTGAGATCCTGTCCGAGTGTGCAGGTCTGATGGTTGCCCGCGGCGACCTGGGTGTTGAGGTACCGTTCTACGAGCTGCCGGAGATTCAGAAGCACCTGATCAAGACCGCAATTGCAAACGGCAAGCGCGTTGTCACTGCAACCCAGATGCTGGATTCCATGTCCAAGAACCCGCGTGCAACCCGCGCCGAGGTTTCCGACGTTGCAAACGCAGTATTCGACGGCACTTCGGCTATCATGCTGTCCGGTGAGACCTCTGTCGGTAAGTATCCGGTTGAGACCGTTCGCACCATGTCCCTGATCGCGTCCAACGCTGAGGCGACCATCCACTATGACCGCCGCCGTGTTACCCGTGACGAGTTCAAGGAAATGAACATGAAGGGCGAGCGCAAGACCAATGCCATCGCACACGCAACCTGCACCACCTCCGCTGACCTGGGCGCAAAGTGCATCGTTGCTGTTACCCAGTCCGGTTCCACTGCTTACGCAGTTTCTTCCTTCCGTCCGGGCACCAGCATCGTTGGTGCAACCTACTGCGAGAAGACCTTCCACCGCATGACCATGTCCTGGGGCGTTACCCCGGTGCTGATCAAGCAGGTCAACTCCGGTACCGAGCTGTACACCCAGGCTGTTCGCGCAGCTGTTGAGGCTTGCAAGGTACAGCAGGGCGACATCATCACCGTTACCGCTGGTATGCCGGTTGGTCACGTTCACTACACCAATACGCTGCGTCTGATCGAGGTCACTCAGGCCTACATCGACATGGCTTTCGAGGATCAGTAAGATGAGTGCGCGGCGGCTGTTCCGGATTATACGACGCTGGCTGACCCTGATTGTCGTGGCCGTAGTGCTGTTTTTCGGCGTGCGGGCAGGCTTTGGGCTTTTGACCGGCATTCAATATAACCGGGACACCGAGTCGCTGCGAGGCGCTGACCTTGCAGTGGGTGACAAGGGCGACAGCAGCGTGACCAATATCGCGCTGTTCGGTGTCGACGCGGATAACGACGGCACCAGACGGTCGGACTGCATGATGGTTCTGTCACTGGACAGCAGCCGCGGCAAGGTCAAGATCACCTCGCTCATGCGCGACTCCAAGGTTGAAATCGATAGACACGGAGAGGCCAAGCTCAACCACTCGTACAGCTACGGTGGACCGGCGCTGGCCATCCGCACGATCAACCAGAACTTTGATTTGGATATTGAGCACTTTGTGCAGGTCGACTTCTCGCAGATGGCCAACCTCATCGGCGCACTGGGCGGCGTTGAGATTGACGTCAAGGAGAATGAGATCAAGGAGCTCAACAAGTTTATCGGTGAGTATTGCCGTGCAGCCGGTGTCCCTGAATGCCCGGTCGAGAAGTCCGGCAAGCAGATGCTCAACGGTATTCAGGCGATGAGCTACGGTCGTATCCGCAAGGGCGGTACGGGCGATGACTGGGCGCGTGTAGAACGTCAGGGCGTCGTACTGGAAGCCATGTTTGACCGTATCCGCGGCCTGTCCGTTCCCGAGCTCATTCAGCTCGCACCCAAAATGCTCAAATACGTAACCTCGGATTTGTCGCTGACCCGGATTACCGGCCTTGCAGTCGGTATGCTCAAACACGGTATGCCGACCATCGAGCACGGACGTGTTCCGGTGGATGGTGCATGGAGTTACGGCGGCAGTCAGGGACAGTATATCGTCTTCGACGTGGAACAGGCTGCCCAGCAGCTGGGCGATTATATCTATAACGATGTTCCGCTGACGAGCAAATAAGGATTATATTGGGTCCGGGCCTGCGGCCCGGCGCGATCCAGCCGCGCAGCCCGTAGGCCACTATCCTTATTCCCGCGCTGTGCGCGGATAAGATGAGTGTGCTGGCCGCCGTCCGCAGACGGCGGAATCCCCAATTGATTCCCGGTCTCCGACCCGGGAATCAACTAAAAGATTGCTTTTCAGACCCGAGCCTAGTGCTCGGGTCTTTTTTTATTTCTTCAACTTTCCTATAAAAACAGAACGCCGCACCAATCGGTGCGGCGTTTTTGTGTTCAGTCGTGTTCGCGGGATTCGCGCAGCCAGCGGTAGAAGGTAGACACCGAGACGTGCAGTCTCTGGGCAGCTTCTTCGGCTGAAATCTGATGCGATTCGTACAGATCACGAATTTTGGAAAAGCGCTTGTCCGAGCACTTCTTGCTCGGCCGACCCAGATTTACCCCTTGTTTCTGAGCCGCAATGCGTCCGGCGCGCTGACGGTTATACAAATCACGCTGCGCAGCGGCCTTCGCCTCTGCAAGCGTGTCTGCAATGAGATCGCAAACGAGCTGACGCAGTGTACCATCGCCGACCGGCTCCTCGAGCGCCTCAGCCGGAATCCCCAAAGCTTCCAGACGCGCTGCGAGCATGCGCTCGATCTTGTCGTGGTCAACTGTTTGATATCCTGGAATCATTGATTGTCCTCCCTTTTCGCCTCAATCAAACACGCCTGCGCGTGTAAGTCTTGAAACTTATCTTATTTTATAACAAAAACTGCCAGAGGACAAGCGGTTCGGACGAAAATTCGCAGAAAAAACAAAATTCAGTTGTCTTTTGCCGAAGCGATGAGATAGCGGTAGATCTGCGGCTTGAACTGTTCGTACAACCCAAGACCGGTATAAAGTGCTCGATAATACTCAAAAAGATTGAGTTTGGTGGTCAAAGTGCGTCCAATTGTGAGCGCACCGGTCAAACTGCCGCCGCGCTTGCGATAATAGTAGATGGGCGTTTGCAGGGCGCAGAAGGTCTGCGCGTAACGAATATACTCCAGATTGAACTGGAAGTCCTCACTCCACTGCAAAGCCTCATTGCAGCGGATATCATGCTCTAAAATGAGGTTACGCCGATAGAGCTTGTTCCACATGACGCCATAGTAAAAGCTGGCCGGTTCGTCGAGCAGATGACGAGCGAACAGACGCTGATCCATGACGCGGGTGGACTGCAAAAATCCATAGACCGAGATTTTGTCATCGACGACCCGGCAGAAGTGGGAGATGACCAGATCTGCGCCGGTCTCCTCGGCGCGTTCGACGAGCAGGCGGGTGGCGTTTGCGTCCAGCCAGTCGTCGCTGTCGACGAATTGCAGGTACTTGCCGCGCGCGCGTTCAATGGCCAGATTGCGCGTTGCGGAAACGCCGCTGTTCTCCTTGTCGATCACGCAGAACCTGGGATCGCGCTGGGCGTACATGCGGCAGATTTGCAGACTCGCGTCGCTCGAGCCGTCGTTGACCAGCAGAACTTCGATATTTTGATAGCGCTGGCGGCGCACACTCTCGATGCAGGTTGCAAGGTCGGGAGCGGCGTTGTAAACCGGGATGATAATGCTGACAAGCGGTGTATCGGTATTCAGGGGGATACATCTCCTTTATCGAATGAAATGGGGTTGAAAACTTTGTGGTACATTTTTGGTATATTTTTATTATAACATAGGATGTGATACAAAAGTTATGGTTTTTTGTAAAATTTTATCGCAGATCGCGCGGAGAAATTGCCTGTCAGCATTGACGGAATGGCCATCAGGCAGTACAATAAGAATACCCCCTAACCTTCGGGGACAGATTCTGAAAGAGAGGTACCAGGAATATGAAGGAGTTTGATTACACGATTCAGGACGCACTGGGCATCCACGCTCGTCCGGCAGGCCAGCTGGTTAAGGTTGTTAAGGGCTTTTCGAGCAAGGTTACCCTGCACAAGGACGGCAAGGCTGTTGACGCAACCCGTCTGATGAGTCTGATGGGTATGGGTGTAAAGCAGGGCGATGCACTGCACATCACCGTCGAGGGCGAGGACGAGGCAGCAGCTTGCGAGGCTCTGCAGAAGTTCTTCACCGAGAACCTGTAATCTTACAATATTACAAAATAAAAAGACAGCCAAAGGGCTGTCTTTTTTTGTGCTGCGAAAACCGGCGATTGAGAAATAGAGACGCTCCGGCCATGAAACCGGAGCCATGCCGGTTATCAGGTGATATCTGCCTTTTGCCAAAAATAATCCGCGCAGATACGCCGAACTTCGGGTCTGCTCCGGATGGAGATGGGGACAGATGCTCCGCCGTCGGTGATCAGCGCGTCCTTTTCAACCGAAGAGACATGGTCGAGGTTGACCAGAAAGCTGCGGTTGCAGCGGATGAACTGTCCGGAAGGGAGACGGTTTTGGATATCCTTGAGCGGCATGTTGGTTTCATGCTGTACGCCTGCGTTGCAATGCACAATACATTTCCAGTCAAAGACCTCGATGAAGTGGATCTCGGAGACCGGGATCTCCAGTCGGGCACGCTTGGAAATGATGCGCAGATGGGGGGGTAGGTTTTCGTTGCTCGGGAGCATATATCCTCACCGCCTTTCTTGTAGGGACAGGAGAAAAAATCCCGACCCTCTCCTTCTGAGGAGTGATATGCTCAGAATATTTTATTGTAACTCTATTCTATCATGTCTGGTACAATAAAGCTAATCTTGCAGGCCATTTTTTTGCTCTGTACCCCTGTTATTTACAAGAAGTATTATCTCTCTCCGTTCAAAATCTGGTGTATTTCCACAAAACCGGTTTTATGATTTGTGCCCCGCCGCTTGACAGAGGCTTGTCAAACAGGTATACTAAAGAAAATATAAGTTTGGTTATCTGACCAAAAATATAGCGCGCAGGGAGACTGAGGCCTATGACAGAAGGCAAATACGCCCGTGAAGAAAACACCGAAGAACGCATACTGGATGCAGCGTTCGACGTCGTGTATGAAAAGACAATCAGCGGCACACGCATGGCACTGATCGCCGAGCGAGCCGGGATGTTCCAATCCAACATCCATTATTATTTTAAATCCAAGCACGAGCTGATGCTCGCCGTGCAAAAGAAGGTCTTTGACCGCTGCGCGGAGTTGCAGGAAGCACTTCTGTCCAGCTGCGGCAGTTCTCTTCCTGAACGCATCGGCGTCTTTTGGGGACAAAAACGTGAGTTCATCGTCAACGAACAGCGATACGACTTCGCAGAGCTCGATTTCTGGGTACAGGCTCGAGTGGACGAGGCGGTCAAGGCGGCGTTTGTTGATTCGTTCCGCGTATGGCGGGGCAAAATTGCAAGTATGCTCAAAGAATTTCAGGTCCCAGATGAGCGGGCGGAAATGCTGGCGGCGGTCATGACCTCCATGATGGAGGGCGCGTCGTTCCAGTACCTGATCGATCCGGCCGCGTTCGATATTGACGCCTATTTCGATTATTGCACGCAAATGGTCATTCGAGAGATTCGAAACGGCTGATTTTTAGAGGACGCGAGCCCGGAAGGGTTTGCGTCCTTTTTGTTTTCGGTAGAAAACGCTAATAAATGGAAGAGTAATTTGTGAGAAACGGAGAAAAGAGGAGGCAATATGAAAAAGCTATTGACAAATGGCACAGTTTTGACCAGGGATGCCGCGCAGCCGATGGTGGAACAGGGTGCAGTATTGTTTGAGGATGGCGTGATTGTGGAAGTCGGTACGGCGGCTGCACTGGAGCAGGCGCATCCCGACGCAGAACGCATCGACGCCAAGGGCGGCATCATCCTGCCCGGCTTCATCAACGCGCACCATCATATCTATTCGGCTTTCGCACGCGGTCTGTCCATTCCGGGCAACTGCGCAACCGATTTCCCCGGCGTGCTTGAGGGTACCTGGTGGAACATCGACCGTCACCTGATGCGTCCCATGACCCGCATGTCCGCGTACATGACCCTCATCGAGGGCATCCGCTCGGGCGTGACCACCATTTTCGATCATCACGCTTCGTTCGGTGAGATCGAAGGCAGCCTGGACGAGATCGCCGAGGCGGCGACCACCCTGGGCGTGCGTGCCTGCCTGTGCTATGAGATTTCCGACCGCGACGGTGCGGAAAAGGCACGCCAGAGCGTTCTGGAAAATGAGCGCTTCGAGAACTACTGCAAGACCGACAAGTCCGGCCTGCTGGCGGCGATGTGCGGCATGCATGCATCGTTCACCATCTCTGAGGAGACCATGGCCTTTGCGCGCGAGCACACCAACGCAGGCTTCCACATCCACGTCTGCGAGGGCGCATACGACCGCGACCATTGCAGCGCAACCTATCACGAGACCGTTGTACATCGTCTGGCACGTCACGGCATTCTGGGCGAGCAGACCATCTGCGGTCACTGCGTCTACCTGACCGACGAAGACCGCCGCATGCTGGCCGAGACCGGCACGGCAGTCGTACACAATCCCCAGTCCAACATGGGCAACGCGGTTGGTGTCACCGATATCCTGAAGCTCTTCGGTGCAGGCGTGACCGTTGGTCTTGGCACCGACGGCTTCACCTCGGATATTTTGGAGTCGGTCAAGACCGCGAACGTACTGGTCAAGCACATGAACCAGCATCCGTCTATCGGCTTCGGCGAGGTCATGGACATGGCCTTTGTCAACAACGCCAAGCTGGCCGACCGCCACTTCGGAGATACCTGCGGTGTCATCCGTCCGGGCGCACGCGCCGACCTGATCGTGTCCGATTACCGTCCGATGACCCGTCTGGGCCCGGACAACATCAACGGTCACATCACCTTCGGCATGAACGGCCACAACGTAACAACCACCATCTGCGGCGGCCGCGTGCTGATGCAGGATCGTGAACTCGTCGGCATCGATGAGGAGAAGATCCAGCACGAATGCCGTGCACAGGCAGATGCGCTGTGGAAGTCGCTCGGCGCACACTAAATTTGTTGTTTGAATGGAAGAGAGCATAGAGAAACCATATCATTGCGATGGAGATTTGAGAAGGAGAGAAAAACATGAGTGACAAGATGAGAGCCATCCCCTTTGCGGAGCTGCTGACCACTTCGCTGCACGACTTCCGTGAGAAAAAAGAGCTGTACCACGTTCCGGTCGCAGACAGTGTACCTGATCTCGGCATAACCATGGCCGGTCGTCCGCTGTCCTGCCCGGTTGGCCCCGCTGCCGGCCCGCACACCCAGCTGGCACAGAACCTGATCGCAGGTTTCGGCGCCGGTGCGCGCGTATTCGAGCTCAAGACTGTGCAGATTCTGTACGGCGAGCAGCTGGGCATCCAGAAGCCCTGCATCTGGACGGGCGATGAGGCGTACAATATCGAGTGGAGCACCGAGCTGACCATCGAGGGCGCACGCGACGAGTATATCCGCGCTTACATTATTCTGCACCTGCTGGCACGTGAGTTTGGTCTGGACGACAAGTTCCAGTTCCACGCAAGCGTGGGCTACAACCTCGAGGGCATCCAGAGCCCGACCGTAGACGGATTCCTCAATGCAATGCGCGACGCATCGGGTACCGATGCTTGGAAGGAAGGCATCGACTGGACGCTTTCGCACCTCGACCTGTTCGAGCATGTAGACGCGGACTTTGTGCGCAGCATTGACCCGTGCGTGACCCAGTTTGTCACCCTGTCCACCATGCATGGCTGCCCGGCAGACGAGATCGAGCGCATCGCGTCCTATCTGCTGACCGAGAAGGGCTTCCATACCTATATTAAGTGCAACCCGACCCTCGTCGGCTACGAGCGCGTTAAGACCCTGCTCGAAGACCTGGGCTACGGCTATATTTCCTTCGACACCA
The DNA here is from genome assembly GCF_002160355.1 of Butyricicoccus pullicaecorum. Lineage (NCBI taxonomy): Bacteria > Bacillati > Bacillota > Clostridia > Eubacteriales > Butyricicoccaceae > Butyricicoccus > Butyricicoccus pullicaecorum. The sequence continues at coordinate 44,963 of NZ_NFKK01000018.1, read as the reverse complement.
CCCACTTTGACCACGACCTCAAGCTGGACGATGCGATTGCAATGCTCGGCCGTCTGCGCGAGAAGGCTGCGGCTTGCGGCCGTGAGTTCGGCGTCAAGCTGACCAACACCTTCCCGGTTCAGATTCGCCGCGGCGAGCTGGCTGGCGATGCAATGTACATGTCGGGCAAGCCACTGTTCCCGCTGGCAATCAACGTTGCCCGCATCCTGAGCGAGGCGTTCGACGGCGAGCTGCCGATCTCTTTCTCGGGCGGTATCGACCTGCACAACATCACCGACGTGGTCGCTTGCGGCATCGCACCGGTCACCGTGGCCACCCTGCTGCTCAAGGCAGGCGGCTACAAGAACCTGACCCGTCTGGCAAAGGCAATGCCCGAGAGCGTTCCGTCCAAGGTAGACGTTGCAAAGCTGACCGCACTGTGTGACGCACTGGTTGCTGATGACTACTACCACAAGAAGGCCGACCGTCCGCGTCCGGCACGTCCGGAATCCTTCCCGGAGGCTTGCTACAAGTGCAGAAACTGCGTGGATGTCTGCCCCAACCGTGCAAACTATCCCATCCCCGAACTCAAGATGGCCATTCATATTGATGCTTACTGCAACGAGTGCGGCAACTGCGCTTGCCTGTGCCCGATCGGCATCATTCCCTATAAGGACAAATTCACCCTGTTCTCCTGCGAGGAGGATTTCAACGATTCGACCAATGACGGCTTCCTTGGCCGCGAGAAGTACCGCTGGCATGGCCAGGTCGGCACCGATTTCGCCCTGCTGCCTGAGGAACTGCGTCGTGCGATCGATGTCGTGCTTGGCTGAGGAGGCGAGCAAACCATGACGACCTGTATTCAAAACGGTACGCTGGTCACGGGCGCGGAGACGCGCCCGGGTGACCTGCTGATCGAAAACGGCATTATTCAGAAGGTAGGCGTTGGCCTGTCGGGCGATCACAACATCGACGCGACCGGCTGCCTGGTATTCCCGGGCTTTATCGACGGACATACCCACATGGATATGCCGGTCTCGGGCACGGTGACTGCCGACGACTTTAAGACCGGCTCGGAAGCTGCGCTGGTAGGCGGTACCACCATGCTTATTGACTTTGCTACCCAGGACAAGGGCGGCACGCTCAAAGACGCGCTGCGCGTATGGCACGAGCGTGCCGACGGCAAGTGTGCTTGTGACTACGGCTTCCATATGGCAGTCACCGACTGGAATGAGCAGACCCGCCGCGAGCTGCACGAGATGGCAGACGCAGGCGTGACTTCGTTCAAGGCATACTACGCTTACGATGCCCTGATGGTAGACGACCGCGAGATGTACGATCTGCTGTGCGAGATGCGCGAGATCGGCGGCATTCTGGGCGTACACTGTGAGAACGGCCCGGTGCTCGACCGCCTGCGCGAGAAGGCAGTCGCAGCCGGACACACCAGCCCGGCATGGCATCCGCGTACCCGTCCGTCCATCGTGGAGGGCGAAGCGGTTTCCCGCTTCCTGCGCATTGCCGATCTGGCAGGCGCACCGGCGTGGATTGTCCATCTGTCCACCGCCGACGGCCTGAGCGAGATTCGCGCGGCACGCGAGCGCGGCCAGCAGGTACTGGTCGAGAGCTGTCCGCAGTACTTCACCCTGACTGAAGAAGTGTACAACAAGCCCGATTTCGAGGGCGCAAAGTATGTCTGCTCGCCGCCGCTGCGTCCGCAGTCCGATCAGGATGCACTCTGGCAGGCACTGGAAAACGGCGAGATCGACATTCTGTCCACCGATCACTGTTCTTTCAACTTCAAGGGGCAGAAGGAGATGGGACGAGACGACTTCACCAAGATTCCCAACGGTATGCCCGGCATCGAGCACCGTCCGACCGTCATGTACACCGCAGCGGTCGCGTCCGGACGCATTCCGGTCACCGCACTGTGCCAGATGCTGGCCGAGAACCCGGCCAAGATGTTCGGCGTGTGGTCGCGCAAGGGCAGTCTGGACGTGGGCAAGGATGCCGACATCGTCATCTATGACCCCAAGGCCGATTTTACCATCTCGGCGGAAAATCAGCATCATAACTGTGATTATACCCCGTTTGAGGGATTCCGCACGGCGGGCTCGGTGCGCGACGTATTTTTGAGCGGCGCACACGCAGTGCAGAACGGCAAACTGGTCGAGACCGGGCGCGGACGGTACATCCCGCGTGATAAAATGAGGTGAAAATCATGTATACGCTGACAATCAACGGCAAGATTTATCAGTCCGAACAGGACAAGCGCCTGATGGATGTGCTGAGAAACGAACTCGGACTTAAGTCGGTCAAGGACGGCTGCTCGGAGGGTGCCTGCGGTACCTGCACCGTGCTCATCGACGGCAAGCCCACCAAGTGCTGTGTACAGAAGCTGTCCCGCGTGGACGGTAAGACCGTGCAGACGGTCGAGGGTCTGACCGACGAGGAAAAGGAACTGTATGTCTACGCGTTCGGCCAGGCCGGCGCGGTACAGTGCGGCTTCTGTATCCCGGGTATGGTCATCTGTGCCAAGGCGCTGCTTGACCAGAATTTGAATCCCACCCGCGACGAGATCGCCTTCGCGCTGCGCAACAACTATTGCCGCTGCACGGGCTACAAGAAGATCATCGACGCGGTAGAACTCGCAGCTGAAATCAAGCGGGGTGGCGGTAAGATTCCCGAAGTTCCGCCCATCACCGGTATCGGTGGACAGCATATCCATCGCATCGACGTGCGCGAGAAGGTACTGGGCACCGGCCTGTACACCGACGACATGGAAATTCCGGGCATGCTGTACGCTTCGGCTGTCCGTGCTGAGTATCCGCGTGCCATCGTGCGCGGCATTGACACGAGCGAAGCCGAAAAGGTACCCGGCATCGTGCGCATCGCGACCGCTGCTGACATCCCGGGCGAAAATAAGATCGGTCACATCAAGCACGACTGGGATACCCTGATTCCGATTCTGGGCTACACCCATTATCTGGGCGACGCCATCGCACTGGTTTGCGGCGAGACGCTGGAAGCAGTCGAGCAGGCCAAGAAGCTGGTCAAGGTTGACTATGAGGTCAAGGAACCGGTCTTTGACCCGCATGAGGCCATGAAGGAGGACGCACCGCTTGTGCATCGCGGCGGCAATGTGCTGGCACATGAGAAGCTCAAGAGAGGTGACCCGGACACGGCGATTGCAAATGCAAAGTACGTCGTGACCCGTCATTACGAGACCCCGTTTACCGAGCATGCGTTTATGGAGCCTGAGTGCGCGATTGCGGACTTTGACCGCAACGAGAACAAGGTGACCATCTGGTCGTCCGACCAAGGTGTGTACACCACGCAGCATGAATGTGCACTGATGCTCGGACTGCCCGCAGAGCATGTACACGTCGTCAACGCATTGGTCGGCGGCGGCTTCGGCGGCAAGGAAGATATGTCGGTACAGCATCACGCAGCGCTCATGGCTTACCTGACCGGCCGTCCGGTTAAGGTCAAGCTGACTCGCGCAGAGTCGCTGCTCATCCATCCCAAGCGTCATCCGATGTCCATTGAGTGCACGACCGCGTGCGATGAGAATGGTATTCTGGTCGGTACCCGCGTCAAGGTTGTCTCGGACACCGGTGCGTACGCATCGCTCGGCGGCCCGGTTCTGCAGCGCGCCTGCACCCATGCGGCTGGCCCGTATAACTACCAGAACATCGACATTGACGGCACGGCTGTCTATACCAATAACCCGCCCGCAGGCGCGTTCCGCGGCTTCGGCGTCACCCAGACCTGCTTTGCCACCGAGTGCAACCTCAATCTGCTGGCAGAGATGGTCGGCATTTCGCCTTGGGAGATTCGCTACCGCAACGCCATCCGTCCGGGACAGGTACTGCCCAACGGACAGATTGCCTTCGAGGGCACCGCACTGGCTGAAACGCTCGAAGCGGTCAAGGATGTCTTTGAGTCCCATCCGCGTGCCGGTATTGCCTGTGCAATGAAGAATGCCGGTGTCGGTGTCGGTCTGGCCGACTGGGGCCGCTGCCGTCTGACCGTAGAGGACGGCAAGATTCACATTCGTTCCGGTGCATCGTGCATCGGTCAGGGTCTGGGCACTGTGCTGACCCAGATTGTCTGCGAGACTACCGGCGAGCCGGCTGAGAACACGGTTTACGTGGCAGCGCAGACCAATACCGCACCCGACTCCGGCGTCACTTCGGGTTCCCGTCAGACGCTGGTTACCGGCGAGGCTTGCCGCCGTGCTTGCCAGCAGCTGGTTGAGGCACGCGGCAATGGTACGCTGGCCGATCTGGAAGGTCAGGAGTTCTATGGCGAGTACCTGGCAAAGACCGACCCGATGGGTGCAGACAAGCCCAACCCGGTTTCCCATGTCGCTTACGGCTATGCAACCCAGGTCGTACTGCTCAACGAGGACGGCACGCTGGAAAAGGTTGTCGCAGCGCATGACGTTGGCCGCGCGATTAACCCCAACGCCTGCGAAGGTCAGATCGAGGGCGGCGTTGTCATGAGTCTGGGCTATGCGCTCACCGAGCGCTTCCCGCTCAAGGACGGCAGACCGACCTTGAAGCTCGGACAACTCGGTCTGTTCCGCGCCAACAAGACCCCGGATGTCGAGGCCATTCTGGTCGAGAAGAACAAGCCTGATCTGGCTTGCGGCGCTGTCGGTATCGGTGAGATTACCTCCATCCCGACCGCTCCCGCTGTACAGGGTGCATATTATAAGCTCGATGGCAAGTTCAGAACTTCGCTGCCGCTCGAGGATACCCCGTATACGCCCAAGTAAAGAAATCGCATAAAGAAAGACCGCTCCCAAGATAGGGAGCGGTCTTTTTGCATTGTTTTTTGGGGATAAAAGAAGTCCCGCTTGTACGAAGCGGGGCTTTGAGAAATCGGTTTTATTTACTTCTTTGCTTCTTCCTTGGGAAGGATCAGGTTGAGCAGGATTGCAACGATGGTCGTAACGACAACCGGAGAGCTGCCGAATACGGTGGTAACCCAAGTCGGGAAACCGCCGAGCGAACCCTGTACCTGGGTGATGCCGACGCCGATGGCGACTGCCAGGCCGACAACAGCGCTCGAGCGCATGGAGAAACCGTCCGAGGTAATCATACGCACGCCGGTCATGGTGATGGTTGCGAAAACCGAGATGGTTGCACCACCGATGACGCACTGCGGAATGGTCGTGAGGATCGAAGAAATTTTGGGTACGAAACCTGCGACTGCCAGAACGATTGCGGCGAAGGCAAAGACTGCGCGGTTGATGACACGGTTTACCGTAACGATACCGACATTCTGGCTGTAGCTTGCAGTGGGCAGACCGCCGAAGATTGCGCCGACGATACTCATAACGCCCTGACCGATGATACCACCGGACAGCTCCTTGTCGGTGGGCATACGGTCCATACCACCCATGGTGGTCGAGCTCAGGTCGCCGATGGTCTGAACTGCGTTGACGATGTAGACAATCGCGAGCGAGACGCATGCGCTGACCTCAAAGGTGATGCCGAAGTGCATGGGAGCGGGCAGGTTGAACCAGCCAGCAGCACCGACTTCAGCGAAGGATACCATGCCCATCGCGTAAGCGACGACGTAGCCGACGATCATACCGAAGAGGATGGCGCCGAGCTTGAGGACACCCTTGCAGAAGTGGCTCAGAACGGTAACAACGAGCAGGGTAAGGATGGCGACGAACCAGTTTTGGGGCGAACCGAAGCCTTCGGTGCCCGCACCGCCTGCCATGTACTTAATTGCGGTGGGATAGAGCGACAGGCCGATGGTAAAGATAACGGTACCGGTGACGAGGGGCGGGAAGAGAACGCGGATCTGCTTGACGAAGATGCCGAACAGGATGGCGACGACGCCGCCGACGATCTCAGCGCCCAGGATGGTGGGCAGGTCGAACTGTCCGCCGATGGCCAGAAGCGTGGGGACATAGGCGAAACTGATACCCATGATGACGGGCAGACGGGAACCGATGCGCCCGAAAATCGGGAACAGCTGGAGCAGGGTAGCGAGTGCGGTGACGAGCAGGGAAACCTGAATGAGCAGGGTGCGATCTGCTCCCTCGATGCCGCAGGTGTTGGCTACCAGGATGGACGGGGTGACGATGCCGACGACAGCCGCGACAACGTGCTGAAGTCCAAGCGGAACGAGCTGATTGGCGGCGGGAATTCCCTCGTACTGGAAGATCGCCGTCGCGTCGTGCGGGGTATGTTTGTTCATAATGGACGCCTCACAATCTTTGGTTTTGACAAAAAAATATTTTTTGCACCGATTTCATTAACATTACTATACAGGAATGCAGGGAAACTTTCAAGTAAAACAAAGCTTGTGACGGCCAAATCGCAAGGCCAAAATTTATGTAAAATGCGAATAGACGAAGGAAACGTTTGAATTCACAGTCAAAAACAAGGGAAACAAATCGCTAAAATGGGAGTAAAATGCAGGAAACCATGAAAGAAAATGCAGGACGGAAAAAAGAGTCTGTGTTTTCTTGTGGAACGGGCAGGCTTGTGGTACAATGAAAGCTAGACAACCAGCGGGTGTGCGCGTCCGCTGTGAGGAGGAACGAAAAGCATGATATGGCCATTTGGTAATTCGGAAGAGAGAAAACAGAAAAAACGTGCAAAACAAGCGCGTGCGTTCTATGAGGACGCACTCGATCAGCTCGAAGCGCAGCAGTACGACAAGGCGCTCGATCTGTTAGAACAGGCCAAGGAGTTTGGTCACAGCGAGGCTGAGGCCAAGATCGCAGAAGTCCGTGCGATGTTTGAGAAGGTGGAAGAGCAGCCGGCAGAGCAGCCCCAGTCCACCCTCAAGATTCCCGAGGAAGAGGCAAACGCACTCTATGAAAAAGGTATCGCAGCACGCGACCGCGGCGATTACAGCACCGCACTGCAGGCGCTGGGCGATGCTGCAAAGGGCGGCATGCCGGCAGCTATCTTTGAGTTCGGCCAGCTGTTCTTCGCCGGTAAGGGCGTAGAGCGCTCGCTCCAGCGCAGCTTTGACTGCGCCATGGCAGCAGCTAAGCTGGGCTATCCGCGCGCCATGCTGTTTATCGGTACGCTGTACGTCAAGGGCCTGGGCTTTGAGCCCAACGGCGAGAAGGCAGTCGAGTGGCTGGGCAAGGCGGCCGATCTGGGCGACGCTTCGGCACAGTTCAACCTTGCACTGCTGTACAGCAAGGGCGATCTGGTAGACCGCAACTTTGATAAGGCCATCCCGCTGGCCAAGGCTGCTGCGGCACAGGGTCACGAGAAGGCACAGCAGCTGCTGGACAACCTGCAGGAGAGCGAGCGCGACGAGTGGATGCGCCAGGGCGTCGAGTCTTATAAGAAGGGCGACTTCCAGAACGCAGCCTTCCTGTTCCGTCAGTCGGCAGGTGCAGGCTCGGCACCGGCAGCGTTCAATCTGGGCCTGTGCTACGAAAATGGTGAGGGCGTGCGTCAGGATTACACCAAGGCGCTGCGCTGGTACACCAAGGCGGCAGAGCTCGGACATGTCCGCGCGCAGTGCTCGGCAGGTGTTCTGTGCGAGAACGGCGGCGAGGGCGAGTTTGAACCCCGTCCCGAGGAAGCATTCTCCTGGTATCTCAAGTCGGCAGAGCAGGGCAACGCCCGTGCACAGCTTCTGTTGGCATCGGCTTACCGCCGCGGCTTCGGCTGTGAGCAGGACCCGGTCGCAGCCGTACACTGGTACACCCGTGCGGCTGAGCAGGATTACGCACAGGCACAGTATGATCTGGGTCTGTGGTATCTGGAGCGCGCCCGCGACCTGAACCCGGAAATGCAGTCCGAAATGCTTGGCCGTGCGCGTAACTGGCTGGAAAAGGCATCGGCACAGGGCTTTGAGAAGGCAAAGAAGATGCTGCCCGATATCATCCGTCTGCAGGGCGGCGGCGGTGACCGCTTTGTCGAGGCAGTCGAGGCTGCCAAGGCAGGCGACCACCAGAAGGCAATGGAACTGTACGAACAGTGCGCCGAGGAAGGTATCGCAGAGGCAACCGCAGCGCTCGGCCAGTACTATGAAAAGGGCGAGGGCGACGTTGCAGCCGATCCCAAGAAGGCGCTCGAGTACTATGCCAAGGCAGCAGAGCAGGGCAGCCCGCGTGGTATGCTGTTTTTGGGCATGGCCAACGAGACCGGCATGTGCACCGAAAAGAACATGCCCAAGGCCATCGAATATTATCGCCGTGCGGCCGAGGCTGGCAACGCACGTGCCATGATCCTGCTGGGCGTTGCTTACGAAGAGGGTAAGACGCTCGAAAAGGACATGAAGACCGCAATGGAGTGGTACCAGAAGGCATACGATCAGGGCGACGACAGCGGCGCAATGTATCTTGGCATGGCATACCGCGACGCCAAGGACGAAGGTCTGTGCGATCTGGACAAGGCGGACAGCCTGCTGCGTCCGCTGGCCGAGAACGGCAACGCAAACGCAATGCGCGAGATGGCGCTGCTCGAGTGGAAGCGCACCCTTGGTGTGCGTGAGCCGGAAAAGGTGCTCGTACTCATGGAAGATGCGTGCGAGTGGGCGAAGAAGTCCAAGGAAGCGGGCGACAAGCGCGCTGAGGGACTGCTCAAGACCCTCGAGACCCGCCGCGACACCGTACGCGGTGCAACCCCGGCAGGCCTGCTGTATACCGGTCTGCGCCTGATCGAGGGCAAGGACATTCAGCAGGACGAGAAGACCGGCCTGCGTATGCTGGAAGTCGCAGCCAATGCGGGCAGCGGCCCGGCAGCTGGTGTGCTCGGTCTGTGCTATGCCAAGGGCGACCATGTCGAGGCAGACAATGACAAGGCACGTCACTGGTTCGAGCGCGGCGCAGAGCTGAAAAACCCGGAATCCATGATGAATCTGGCATTTATGTATCTGAACGGTGTCGGCATCGAGGCTGACCCCGAGAAGGCAGCACACCTGTACGAGCAGGCTGCTGAGGCAGGCTTTGCACCGGCAGGCTTCCACCTGTCCCAGATGTACCGCGAGGGCAAGGGTGTACCCAAGGACAGCGCAAAGGAGTTTGAGTGGGCACTCAAGGCGGCAGAGGCTGGACACGTCCCGGCACAGTATCACGTCGGTGCACTGTACTGGAACGGTGACGGCGTAGGCCGTAACCTGGTCGAGGCCAAGGCTTGGATGAGCAAGGCGGCAGAAGCCGGATTTGCACAGGCCAAGGACATGATGGCACGTCTGGAAAAGTTCGAGCACGAGCTGATAGAGCGCCAGAAGGCTGCACAGGCTGCGGCGCAGGCGCAGCAGGCTGAAAATGCCGACGGCGAGCAGAAATAACCCTGTTAAAAGTTATGAGGAGAGTTGTCCCGAGTGGGCAGCTCTCCTCTTTTTTGTCTCTGGATGGACCGCGCGTTATCCCACGAGGCAAATAACGGTTGCTTTTCATTTGACCGGATGATAAAATGAAGAAAACGAGCATGAGAGGAGCGCGTATTGCACGATGAAGACCATCCGAACCGAGGACGCGGTCGGCCATGTGCTGTGCCACGATCTGACCCAGATTATTCCGGGAGAATATAAGGACGCACGATTCCGCAAGGGACATATTGTAACCGAGGAGGACATTCCGGTTCTGCTCTCGATGGGCAAGGAAAACCTGTTCGTCTGGGAGAAAACACCGGGCATGCTGCACGAAAATGAGGCTGCCGAGCGACTGGCCGACCTGTGCGGCACCGAGCACTTTGTGCGCAGCGCAGTCAAGGAAGGCAAGATTGAGCTGACCGCCGACTGCGACGGCCTGCTCAAGGTGGATACCGCACGCCTCAAGGCGGTCAATGGCGCTGGAGAGGTCATGATTGCCTCGCGTCACGGCAATACGCCGGTCAAAAAGGGCGACAAAATTTTGGGCACCCGCGTCATTCCGCTGGTGATTGCCGAAGAAAAGCTCAAAAAGGCCGAGCAGGCCGCAGGCGACCAGCCGCTGTTCCGCTTGATGCCCTACCGTCTGCGCCGTGCTGCCATCGCGGTGACCGGCAATGAGGTGGAAAAGGGACTGATCGAGGACAAGTTCTCGCCGGTCGTACAGAACAAGCTGGCAGAGTACGGCATGGAGACCGTCGGCGTGCGCCGTGTGGGCGATGACCCGGCACGTCTGACCCAGGCCATTCTGGACTTCATTAAACAGGGCGCCGAACTGGTCGTATGTACGGGCGGTATGAGCGTCGACCCGGACGACAAGACCCCGCTGGGCATTAAGAACACCGGTGCGGACATCGTGAGCTACGGTGCGCCCGTTCTGCCGGGTGCCATGTTCCTGCTGTCCTACTATGGAGAAAACCGTGTGCCGGTCTGCGGCCTGCCCGGCTGCGTCATGTACGCAAAACGCACCATTTTTGATCTGGTTCTGCCCCGACTGGCAGCCTGTGACCCGGTGACCGCTGACGATCTGGCAGCGCTGGGCGAGGGCGGCCTATGCCTGAACTGCCCGGTGTGCACCTACCCGAACTGCGGTTTTGGCAAGTAACAAGAGAGAGGAGGCGGCGCGATGATCGACCGCTTGGGACGAAACATCACCTATGTCCGCGTGTCGGTGACCGACCGCTGCAATCTGCGGTGCCGGTACTGCATGCCCGAGACGGGCGTACCGTTTTTGCCGCATGAGGAAATTTTACGTTTTGAGGAGATCACCGAGGTCGTGCGTGCGCTGGCAAAGCTCGGACTGCGGCAGGTCAAGCTGACCGGCGGCGAACCGCTGTGCCGTCACGATTTGCCCGCGCTCGCCCGTATGCTGGGCGAGATTCCGGGCATTGAAGAGGTCACCCTGACCACGAACGGCCTGCTGCTGCCGGGTCAGGCGCAGGCACTTGCCGATGCGGGAATCAGTCGGGTCAATCTCAGTCTGGACACGCTGCGCCCCGACCGCTACGCCGAAATCACCCGCTGCGGCAAGCTGGAAGACGCACTTTCCGGCCTGCAAGCTGCACAGAAAGCCGGGATGCGGGTCAAACTAAATGTAGTGCCTGTGCGCGGGTTCAACGATGATGAGATCGTCGATCTGGTGCGGTTTGGCCGGGAACACGACTGTCCGGTGCGCTTTATCGAGCTCATGCCGGTTGGACTGGGCGCCAGCCGTCAGGGCTTGTCCAACGCCGAGGTGCTGGACATCATCCAGAAGGCCATGCCGGGATTCACCCCGTTCCGAGGCGGCAAACTGGGCAACGGCCCTGCCGTGTGCTACGGCTGGCAGGACGGCGGTGTGTTTGGCCTCATCGGTGCGGTGCACGACCGTTTTTGCGCTTCGTGCAACCGTGTCCGCCTGACGGCCGACGGCATGCTGCGTCTGTGTCTGGCACAGCCCGACGGGCTGGATCTCAAGCCTTACCTGCGGGACGGCAGAGAGGACATGCAAGCGGCGATCGAGCGGGCGATTTATGGCAAGCCGACCGGTCACCACTTCAGCGAACAGGATACCGCCGACCGCACGATGAATGGAATTGGAGGATAATATGGGAAAGGTCATTGCCGTCTGTACCAGTCCGGCACGCGGCACACAGAAAGAAAATGTTCATAAGGCGACTCTGCGCGTCGATTACGGCGTGGAGGGTGACGCACATGCAGGCAACTGGCACCGTCAGGTGAGCCTGCTGTCTTACGATAAAGTACAGGCGTTCAACGCACGTGGTGCGGCGGTCAAGGACGGTGCATTCGGTGAAAACCTGCTGGTCGACGGCTTTGATTTTGCCCGTCTGCCGGTCGGCACCCGTCTGGGCTGCGGTGAGGTACTGCTCGAGATCACCCAGATCGGCAAACAGTGCCACCACGGCTGCGAGATTTTCCAGCGCATGGGCGACTGCATCATGCCCCGCGAGGGCGTGTTTGCGCGTGTGCTGCACGGCGGCGAGATCGCCGAGGGCGACGAAATGCATCTGGTGTACAAGGTTGGTATCATCACGGCGAGCGATAAAGGCTCGATGGGCGAGCGCGAGGACCTGAGCGGCCCTGCCATCGCCGAGCGCTTGCCGGACGATTATCAGGTGGTGTGCACCGAGATTGTTCCGGATGACCGCGCACAGCTGGCCGAAGCGATGCGCCGCATGTGCGACGAACAGGGCTGCAATCTGGTGCTCACGACCGGCGGCACGGGTTTTGCACCGCGTGACGTGACCCCGGAGGCAACGCAGGACGTAATCGACCGGGCAGTCCCGGGCATTGCCGAGGCCATCCGCGCATACAGTATGCAGTTTACGAGTCGTGCTATGCTCAGCCGGGGAACCAGCGGCATCCGGGGACGGACGCTGATTGTCAACCTGCCCGGAAGTCCCAAGGCGGTGCGTGAGAGCATGGACGCGTTTATCGATGTGATTGGGCACGGTCTGCGGCTGCTGCTCAATACCGACGGCGAGTGCGCCCGCACCTGATCGGAAAGGAGACCCAACATGGCACATCAGATTACAGCCGACGCGACGCTGCGTATTCTGTCGGACGGCGTGAAGGCCTTCGGCCCGGGCATCGCCCAGCTTTTGGAGGGCATCGAGAAGTACGGCTCGCTGCGCCGCAGCGCGGCAGAGATGGGCATGAGCTATAACAAGGCGTGGAATATTGTGAAGGGCAGCGAGGCCTGCCTGGGATGCACGCTCATCGAGCGCCGGATCGGCGGTGCACGCGGCGGCGGTGCGGTGCTGACCCAAGAGGGACGCGACCTGCTGACACGCTACCGCGCGTTTGAAAAGGCAGGCAAGCAAGCGCTGCTAGACCTTGCGGCACAATATTTTGAAGGGGTGTGAGTCTGTGGAGCAGATTCAATTTTGCAGAGGCGGCGGCTGTACGGCAAAGCTCGGGCCTGCGGCACTGGCGAGAGTGCTGGAAAAATTGCCGCGGCCGACCGATCCCAATTTGCTGATCGGTACCGAGTCGAGCGACGACGCGGCGGTCTATCGCCTGACCGACGACCTCGCCATCGTGCAGACGCTGGACTTTTTCCCGCCGATGGTGGAAGACCCGTATATTTTCGGTCAGGTTGCCGCGGCCAACGCACTCAGTGACGTGTACGCCATGGGCGGTACCGTGCGCACCGCGCTCAATATCGTATGTTTCCCCGAGCAGATGGATCTCAATATTTTGGGACGCATCTTGCAGGGTGGCAGTGAGAAGGTCATCGAGGCGGGCGGCTCGCTCGCAGGCGGTCACTCGATTGCCGACAGTGAGGTCAAGTACGGTCTGTCGGTGACCGGTACCATCCACCCTGACCGCATCCGCGCCAACAATACCGGACACGTCGGGGACGCACTCGTCCTGACCAAGCCGCTCGGTGTGGGTCTGACCTGCACGGCGGCGCGCATGGGTGCGGCTTCGGACGAAGCGCTTGCGCTGGCGGTCAAGTCCATGACCACGCTCAATAAGTACGCGTCCGAGATTGCCGACCGTTACCCGGTGCACGCCTGCACCGATGTGACCGGCTTCGGCCTGCTCGGTCATCTGCACGAGATGACCCGTCCTGACCTGACCGCACGTCTGCACATGGCAGGCATTCCGGTCATTCCCGAGGCGCGAGAATACGCCGACGGCTTCTACCTGACCGCTGCTGCCCAGCGCAACCGCAACTTTGCCGAGGGCATAGTCAAGCTGCGCGGCCTGTCCTTCGCAGACGAGGAGATCTTGTTCGATCCCCAGACCTCGGGTGGTCTGCTGTTCGCGCTAGATGCCGACAAGGCAGACGATTTCGTCGCAGAAATCGCTTCCATCGGCCTGCCCTGCGGCAAAATCGGTCAGTTTATCCCGCGTATGGACGCGGAAATCATCGTAGAAGGGTAAAACCCGCATGTGATTCGATATCAAATAAAAAAGGAGTTCATCAGTATGGCAACGATTGTAGACGCACGCGGCAAGGCTTGTCCGCAGCCGGTTATTGACACCAAAAATGCGATCAAGGAACAGGGTACGCCGGTCATCACCATGGTCGATAACGATATCGCCCGTCAGAACGTCGAGAAAATGGCACGTCAGATGGGCCTCAATGCCGAGTCGAGCGAGATCGACGGCGGCTGGCGCATTCTCATTCAGCCGGTCAGCACCGATGTGCTGTCGGCAGTTATGAACGATGCCGGTGAGGCGCTGGCTGGCATGCTGCCCGACCTTGACCCGGTTCCGTGTTGTACGCCTGCTCCTGCAGGCCCGACCGTCGTTGTCCTGTCCTCGTCCTGCATGGGTACCGGAGACGATACGCTGGGCGCTGCACTGATGAAGGGCTTTGTCTACGCGCTGACTCAGCTGGATGAGGCTCCTGCAACCGTCCTGCTCTACAACGGCGGTGCAAAGCTGTCGTGCGAGGGTGCAGACACTGTGGAAGACCTCAAGGTGCTGGCACAGAACGGCACCGAGATTCTGACCTGCGGCACCTGCCTCAACCATTACGGTCTGGCAGACAAGCTGGCGGTCGGCTCGGTGACTAATATGTACGTGATCGCGGAAACCATGGCAAACGCAGGGAAGGTGATTCGTCCGTGACAAATTGTGTCATTGTACGCGGTGCGGGTGACCTCGCGACCGGCACCATTGTGCGACTGGTGAACAGCGGCTTTCGTGTGCTGCTCACCGAGTGCGCGCAGCCGTCGGCCATTCGTCGCCGGGCCGCCCTGTCCGAAGCGGTTTATGATGGCGTGACCACGGTTGAAGGCGTGACCTGCCGCAAGATCGATTCGCTTGACCAGATGGAACATGTCTGGCAGAACGGGGAAGTACCGCTCATCGTGGACGAGACCGGCGAGAGCATCCGCAAATTAAATCCGACCGTCGTGGTCGATGCCATTCTGGCAAAGCGCAATCTGGGCACGACGCGGGACATGGCCTGCATCACGGTCGCGCTCGGCCCTGGCTTTACGGCGGGTGAGGATGTGGACTCGGTCATCGAGACCATGCGCGGTCACAGCCTGGGACGCATTCTGTACACGGGTGCTGCTATCCCGAATACCGGTGTCCCCGGACTCATCGGCGGCTACGCCAAGGAGCGCGTCATTCACGCACCGGCAGACGGTGCGCTCACGCTGGTGACCGATGCACAGGGTCAGACCGTGGACATCGGCAGCGTGGTGCACAAGGACGATGTCATCGCCATGGTCGGCGAGACGCCGGTCTATGCGACGCTGGACGGCGTGCTGCGCGGCCTGATTCGACCGGGTTACGCGGTCACTAAGGGACTCAAAATTGCGGATATCGACCCGCGCATGGAACAGAAAGACAACTGCGACACGATTTCGGACAAGGCGCGCAACATTGCGGGCGGTGTGCTCGAAGCCATCTTGCACCTGTCCATGCAGAAGGGAGTTCGCTGCCTTGATCTATTTTGATTCTGCCGCAACCTCGTTTTTAAAGCCGCCCGCGGTCAAGCAGGCGGTCAATGAAGCCTTTGATACACTGGGTTCACCCGGACGCGGCGGTCATCCGTTGTCGCTTGCGGCCGGACGGTCGGTGTTCCACTGCCGCACCCAGCTGGCCGAGCTGTTCGGTCTGGATGACCCCGCACGGGTGTGCTTTGCCTATAATGCGACCGATGCGCTGAGCACGGCCATCTTTGGTCTGTTTGCACCGGGTGACCACGTCATCACGACCGCGCTTGAGCACAATTCGGTGCTCCGTCCCCTCTTCTTGCTGCAAGATCAGGGACTGGAATTGACTATTTTACCCGCAGACGAGCAGGGACGCATCTGCTACGACGATTTTGCGTCCGCGCTGCGCGAGAATACTCGCGCTGTGGTGTGTACCCATGCCTCTAACGTCACGGGCAACGGATTGGACCTCGCACGCATCGGTGCATTTTGTCAGCAGAACGGTCTACTGTTTGTCGTGGACGCGTCGCAGTCAGCCGGTGTGCTGCCCATCAACATGAAAGAGCAGAACATTTCGGTTCTGTGTTTTACCGGTCACAAGGGACTGTTCGGCCCACAGGGTACGGGCGGACTGTGCGTGGCCGAGGGCGTGGAGATCCGTCCGCTCAAGGTCGGCGGCAGCGGCATCCACAGCTTTGACCGCCATCATCCGGCCGATTATCCCGAGCGGCTGGAAGCCGGTACGATGAACGCAACCGGCATTGCAGGTCTGTCTGCCGGTCTGGATTTTATTGCGCAGACCGGTCTGGATGCCATCCGGGAACGGGAAGAAGCCCTTGCAAGACGCTTTTATCTGGGCATTCGCGACTTGCCCGGCGTGATTGTCTACGGCGATATGGATGTACCGCTGCGCACGGCGGTCGTCGCGATGAACCTCGCAGGCGAGGACGCAGGCGCAGTGGCCGACGCGCTGGCCGAGGATTACGGTATCTGCACCCGAGCGGGTGCGCACTGTGCGCCGCTCATGCATCATGCGCTGGGCACGATAGAACAGGGAATCGTGCGCTTTTCGTTCTCGTACTTTAACACCGAGGACGAGATCGATGCCGCCATCGGCGCCATTCGTGCGCTGATTGGTGCGTGAAGGAGGCCAAGCATGCTCAGAAAAAAATCACCGCGTGTGGTGGTGACCTTCCACACAACGACGGCGGCCATGAAAACCGAGCAAGCAGCCCGTGCGCACGATGTGCCCGGGCGTTTGATTCCAGTGCCGCGCGAGATCACAGCCGGGTGTGGGCTTGCGTGGAGTGCCCCGACCGAAGCAGAGGACGCGCTGCGCACACTGCTGTCGGATATTGGCGTCACCGCACAGGATTTTCACCATCTAACCATCTGAGAGGGATGTTTTATGCAGGAAAATAGCTATCAGCAGCTGGCACAGGCCATTTTGGATGACCATACGGTGTGCCGCATGACCGTTCTGGACGGCGACGACATGGGAAAGAGCCGGAATGTGGTAGACGGGGTGCCGCTTGTAGATGCCGCAGAGGACATTTCCGCGTGCAAGCCGCCGTTTGTCTGTACCGACCGCAAAAGCGGTGCGCGCGTGCTGTGCGAAACGCTGTGCCAGCAGAAAACGCTGCTCGTGTGCGGCGGCGGTCATGTGTCTATGCCCGTGGTCAAGCTGGGCAAGATGCTGGGCTATCGGGTATTGGTGGCCGACGATCGCCCGGAGTTTGCCGAGCCGTCTCGTTTTCCTGAGGCGGACGAAGTGGTCTGCCGGGATTTTACCGACCTGCTCGTCCATCTGGATTGGGAGAGCCTGCCTGACCTGTCGGTTGTCATCGTCACGCGCGGCCATGCTGCCGATACGGTATGTCTGCGTGAGGTGCTGAGGCACACCTGCACCTATGTCGGCATGATTGGCAGCAAGCGCAAAAATAAAGCGGTCTTTGACCTGCTCAGAAGCGAGGGCGTGACCGAGGAACAGCTTTCTCAGGTGCACGCACCCATCGGCCTGTCGATTGGCGCTGAGACACCGGAGGAAATCGCGGTCGCCATCGCGGGTGAACTCATCCAGACCCGGCGCGGCAGCGCCAATGCCGGCCTGTCCGAGGCTATGCTGATCGCATTGGCAGAGGGTCAGACCGGTATCATGGCAACCGTCGTGCGCAAGCAGGGTTCGGCACCGCGTGGCATGGGTGCGCGTATGTTTTTCATGGACAATGGGCATAAACTGGGCACGGTAGGCGGCGGACTCGCGGAATATGAGGTCTGCCAGAAGGCAGAAACGCTCAAACAGGAGCGCAAGCCATGCCTGCTGACTTTCAATATGTCAAACGGCGAAGCTGGAAAGTCGGGTATGATCTGCGGCGGTATGATTGACGTACTGTTCGAGGTGATCGGATGATCGCCGCAGTCGTGCTGGCTGCCGGATTGTCCCGGCGAATGGGACAGGATAAACTCCTGCTCCCGCTGAATGATCGGCCGGTTTTCACTTATCCGGTCAATCTCATTGCAGATTTGCCCTTCGATCAGTGCGTTTTGGTCACCAATACTTCGGAAATCAAAGACTACGCCCAAGAACACGGCTTCGAGGTTGTCCCGTCACCCGATGCCGCGCTCGGTATGGGGCATTCGGTCGCAGCCGGTGCACAGGCTGTGGATGAACGGATGAACGCAGCGATCTTTTTGAACGCCGACCAGCCGTTTTTGACCGCGGAGCTTGTCCACACCCTGTGCAAAACATGTCTGGATACGGACAAAATTACCGTTCCAAGAATTGATGGCCGACCGTCCAGTCCGTGCGCCTTTCCCAAACGCTTTTTGCCAGAACTGATGACGCTGACCGGTGATCAGGGCGGAAAACGGGTGTATCGACAGTACGCCGAGCAAACAGTTTTCGTGGATTGGACGGAAGAAAGAACCCTCGTCGATCTCGATGACCCGGAAACCTATCAAAGGTATCGTTAAACCACCGCACCCCTGATTGAAGCTTTCGCTCAAGCCTTTCTCGAAAGGCTTGCGGGTTCTCAGGGCAGAGCCCTGAGTCGCTGTCCGCAGACAGCGAAATCCCCTTTTGAAACCCGGTGTACGACCCGGGTTTCAACCTGAAAAGAAACAAAAAGCCACTCCGC
Source organism: Butyricicoccus pullicaecorum (assembly GCF_002160355.1). NCBI lineage: Bacteria > Bacillati > Bacillota > Clostridia > Eubacteriales > Butyricicoccaceae > Butyricicoccus > Butyricicoccus pullicaecorum. Next base: position 26,578 of record NZ_NFKK01000018.1, on the reverse strand, counting down.
AGAGTGCGCAATTTCTGGAAAGACCAACGATTCGGTTGGTCTTTTTTGTTTTTATAGGATACTTTCCAGCGACAGGATTTTTGCCAAATCTCCATCCTCCTGCAAACTGCATGTTTTGCATGTTACCCCTTCGGCTTCCAATTCCCGCGCCATAGCCGCAATCTCATCCATCTTTTCCGTTGCTGTGTCTACCTGATTGAGCAGCACGGTCAAATGCGCACGCGGCAGCCCACATGCTTTCACCGCATCGCGTACACAGTCTGCAATGATTGCACCATCTACCAAACGTCCCGGATTCTGCGCCCAATCTTCCCGTAACTGATACCGGTGTATGACCTCGCAGGTCGGCTTGCCCCACGCCGACAAACCTGCTACGACAAAACAGTGTGCCGTTCCCGGCAGAATTACCGGCTCGGTGTTCGAATGCAGCTTGAGCGGCAGACACTTGGCACCGTCGGCCTCGTAGAAAATCCAGTCCGCACTTTGACTTGCAGCTTGCAAAATCTCTTCTGACAACCCCGTCAGTTTGCTGTTTTTTGATGGAACGCCGGCGCAGACGACACCCGGCTGCGCAAGCGCCTGCGTGATTTCCTCAGCGGTCGGCGCGATGCATAACCGATCACACACCAGCGGGGAAAAGGGGAAAATATGGGTGGTTGTGGTCAGCAGAACCCGTTCTGTACGGTGCAGACCGGCCAGTTTGGATAGGGTGGTGGTCTTGCCGCCCGCGCCGATGACGGCGATACGCTTTGCGGAATGCATAGGGATGGCCTCCTTTGAATGGTTGACAAATATAGGACAAACTTCGTATACTGGAACTATGCGAAGGGAGGGGATGCAGATGCCCAGCGCTTCCAAAACCGGAAAAACAACCCGATCAAAGACCGGAACGACTGCGAAAAAGCGGGTATCTAAAGCCCAAAAGAAGCAAATCATGCAGCGCAGACGCATGATACTGGCCGGTGCGGCGGCAGCACTGGTCTTGCTGTGGTTTGCGCGCATGGCGTGGTACCCCATCACAGGCGGTCAGCTGCGCGACTTTGGATGGCAGGGGGATACCTCGTTCGGGGAGGTCTGGCAGCTCAATCATCTGCTGCGCAAGTACAAGATCACATCCCGCCCAAGCCTCACGATGTTCTTTGCGACGGCGGCGAGCGAGAGCGGTAAGGGGCGTCTGACGCTGGAAGAGGGCGGTGAGGACTATTACGCTGCCCATGGATACAGTACAAACGATCGCGGCGCAGGCTATTTGCAGCTCACCCACCGCAGCGAGCAGCTGGCCTTCTTGCAGGCGATGGGGGACGATTTTGACGATGCGGATACCGCATCTTACATCGCTGAACATTATCCGTGGGAATCGGCCTGCTGGGAGTGGAGCGTGGGCAAGACGGCACCCGACCCCAACCCTAATACATACGCCAAGAAGCGTGGCAATACAGTCGAAGTCTTTCTGGCGACGCAGTACGCGATCAACGGCTGGACGATCTCAGACGATGCACTGGGTAAAATCGTCCAGGGTGCAGAGTACACGGTCAGCGCGGACGGAACATCCATCACAGTCGGGGACGAGACCGCACCCGCACCAAAAAACTGGCCCGATCGCCTGGCCTGTTACCAGCAAGCGCTGGAGATCTGGGGTTAAGAATCACAAATAAGGGAGACAAACATTCATGCAATCAAAATCCAAACAGACGGCATTTCTGACGCAGCCGGTCGTGGTCGGACTGCTTGCCATGCTGTGCTGTATGCTGTGGGGAAGCGCGTTCCCGTGCGTTAAGATCGGCTATCGCCTCTTTGGCATCGCGGGAGACCACACGCCCAGCCTGCTGCTGTTCGCCGGACTGCGCTTTACGCTGGCCGGACTGCTCGCACTGTGCATCGGCAGCATCGGTGCACGCCGCTGGCTGATTCCCAAGCCGACATCTTGGCCGATGATCTTAAAACTCGGTCTCGTGCAGACGGTCACGCAGTACATCTTTTTTTATATCGGTGTCGCGCACGCATCAGGCGTCAAGTCGTCGATCATTGTCTCGGCGAACGTCTTTTTCTCTATCCTGATTTCGGCCATCGTCCTGCGTCAGGAGCGCATGACCGCCGCCAAGCTGCTCGGCTGTGTTGCGGGCTTTGCCGGTGTCGTGCTCATCAATACACGCGGCGGAGCACTGGACTTTTCCATGCAGTGGAACGGTGAGGGCTTCGTCCTGATCTCCTCGCTGGCCTACGCGATCTCGTCGGTCATGGTCAAGCAGTACGCAAAACGGGAATCTCCAGTCACGCTGAGCGGCTATCAGTTCGTGTGGGGCGGTCTGGTGCTGATTGCCGTCGGTCTCATCGGCGGTGGACGCATCTATCCGACCTCACCCGCAGCTTTTCTGCTGCTCGGCTATCTCGGCATGCTGTCTGCGGTGGCATACTCGTTGTGGGCGGTGCTGCTCCAGCACAACCCGGTCAGCCGGGTATCGATCTATGGCTTTATGAACCCGGTCTGCGGCGTGTTCCTGTCCGCCTTGCTGCTCGGTGAGCAGGGTGTGTTCGGCCCTGCAGCCGGAATCGCACTCGTTCTGGTCTGCGTCGGCATCTTCCTGGTCAATCGCAGCGTTTCACAAACCGAATTCTAACAGAAAGACCGCCTTTTAGAGCAAAGGCGGTCTTGTTTTTATGTTTCAGGGAGCATCCAGCCGTCGTCCTCATCCCAGTCGAGCGCAGTGTCGCCCTGCGAGACGGTCCAATCTGCATCCTCCAGAATGCGGCGGATATCGGTCAGACAGCACATCCAGTAGTCGCGTGACTCGGCATCCTCTGCGGGCAGGCAGACCGTGCCGGAGAAGATGACTTCGGAAGCGTTGGGGTCGCTGGGGTTCACCGTGAATGCGTCAGCCGCTTCGCGGTACTCGAAATCGGACTGGTACCGTGCGATCACAATATCGATGGCCGCGGCCTCGTCTGCGGACAGGGGCTCATCGCGCAGGGCACGGTAGGACAGTACTATGGACATGGGTTTTGGTGACTCCTTTCATAGATCAAAGAAAAAATAGGGCCGACGTGCCAAAATCAGCGGCGCGACGGGAGCGGAACGATATCCGCATATCAACTCATATTATACAGAGCCTGTGGGAAAATGTCAAAGAGGAAAAATCAGTTTTCAGACAAAAAATCCAGAATATTTTTGCCGCTCTCGGTCTTTTTCAGATAAAATTCGGTGTAACCGCAGTTTGCACAGCTGATGGTGATAAACTCCCCGTTTGGAATGTCAAAAAGTGCAGCCATCGTCCCTTTTGCACCGTAAAACGTGTGGTGTGTGAACTTTTTGCAGCCGCACTTGCAGCAGGTATATGTCATCTTTTGCACAAAATCGCTTCCTTTCCAATGATTAACTTTCCTGCCAGCGCGTGTAATCGGTGTCCGACCAGGACGGCTGGCGTTCGTAAAACAGCAGAAAAACACGTTTGTGATAGGAAAATCCCACGGTTTCCCATCCCTCAAGTTCGGCCTGCATCACGTACGATGTCCCATCCTGCTCGACGATCTTTTGCTCGGGCAGAAAAAATGGGATGAACAACAAGACAGCCGACGCTGCGAGGATGGACAGGCACACGACCGCAGACAGTAAAATAAAGAGCGCTTTGCGTATCACGGTCGTACCACCAATCAGCTTGTGCAGGATATGCAGTATCCCGTTTCCGAACAGCAGCAGCCAGATGAATACAGCAAATAATAAAATCGCCAGTACAGGTGTGCGTACGCCGAGTCCGATTGCGTAAATCCCTGCGTAAACAGCGATAGCCAGAATACCGATCGCACAAAGCAACCGGAAACGCCGTTCGGTGTGCTGGATGATATCGTGCATATTACACCTTCTTTGCAATGTTTTCTCTATCCTACCATACCGATGTGCCTTTGACAAGCAGCACGTGCGCGGCGTATACTGAACATAAAGTACAATGGGAGGTCGGTATGATGCAGACAAGAATCGAGATCGTTCAGGGCGATATCACCAAGATCCAGGCTGACGCGATCGTCAACGCGGCTAACACAAGCCTTTTGGGCGGCGGTGGTGTGGACGGTGCCATCCATCGTGCGGCAGGCCCGGAACTTTTGGCAGAGTGCCGCACGCTGGGCGGCTGCAAAACCGGACAAGCCAAGATCACCGGCGGATACCGACTGCCTGCACGGTACGTCATCCACACACCGGGACCGATCTGGCACGGCGGGCAGAGCGGGGAGGATGACCTGCTTGCGGACTGCTATCGCAACTGCCTTACCCTCGCAGCAGAACACGACTGCCGCACGGTAGCCTTCCCGGCTATCAGCACCGGTGTCTATCACTTTCCGCTCGATCGTGCCGCTGCAATCGCGGTGCGCGAAATCCGAGCCTTCCTGCAAACGCACGCGGTGCCCGAGCGCGTCCTTCTAGTATGCTTTGACGCACGCACTGCACAGGCGTATGAGAACGCCCTGAACTAAAAACGACAGCAAAAAAGACCGCTCGCATCCGAGCGGTCTTTTTGCATTGCCAATAAGATTTAGTTGTCGCCGCAGTATTTGTGCAGGGTCTGACGGACAGCGCCCGGGCCTGCAATCAGTTCGCGGAAATACTCGGTGACCTTTTCAGCCACACCAACCTCGTACAGGTTGACGCCGAAAATGGGCTTGGAGGACAGAATCGGGTAGAGCTGTGCCTCGGTGACCTTCTCGGTACCCAGCTTGATGCCTTCCAGATGCTTCTGCAGCATTTTCAGGTTGGGATCGGGGCTCAGTTCAAATGCTTCACCCTTGTCATCCACACCGATCAGGTAGCGCAGCCAGCCAGCCAGTGCCAGCGGCAGGTACTTGAGCTTGCAGACACGATACTTGGGCAGGGGGGAATCGTAGTAGCCTTGCAGCGTGACACCGAAGCGGGTTGCCAGCTTTTGCGAGGTATCGGTTGCGATACGCTGCGGGGTGTCGGGCATGAAGGGGTTGGGATAGCGCACAGCCAGTGCCTCGTGCAGGTACTCGTGCGGGTCGAGAACGCCGGGGTCGGAAACCATGGGCATTGCCTCGATCTCGCTCATGCGGGTGATGAGGTTAACAAGGTCCTTGTCCTGCATCTCGTCGCTGATCTTGGTGTAGCCCAGCAGACAGCCGTAAACTGCGAGGGTGGTATCGTTGGGGTTGAGGCAGGTGCAGGCCTTCATCATTGCGGTCTTGAGCACGATGTCGCTGCGGGTGAAGATGACGCCGAGCTGCTCAAGCGGCGGATGACCGACCGGGAAGTTGTCCTCGATCAGCAGGTACTGCGGCTGTTCGGTATTGACAAAGGGCGCGTACGTAGTGCCCTTAGCGGTGGCACAGGGAGTCATGCCTTCCAGACCGTCAGCAGCCAGGTGCTCGGCGATCTTGGGATCGGGATGGGGCGTGATCTTGTCGATCATGGTGATCGGGAATGCAATCTGCTCGGACAGGTAGGACAGCTCTGCGTCGTCAATGAGACCTGCTGCCTTCCAAGCATAGGCAATTTCCATCATCGACCAGCGCAGACGCATGCTGTTGTTCTGGCAGTTGTCCATCGATACCAGCGCGATGGGCTTGCCGCAGGTGTGCATACGATGCAGGCACAGCGAGATGACGCGGCCGATCAGGCTCTGGGTGCCCTTGGGGCCGTTCTCCATGTCGTGTGCGACGTCGGGATAGAGGTTCTTATCGTTGTCACGCAGCGGATAAGCCTTCTCGGTGATGGTGAAAGAAACCATCTGTAAGGAAGGAGCGGCAAAGATTTCAGCGACACGGTCGTAGTCGGTGCCGAGGGTTAGCGCCTCAGCAATCGAGCCGACGACTTCCTTCTTCAGGCGGCCGTCTGCGTACAGGGTTACAGCAAGCGACAGGTTGTCGTGTGCGCGATAGCAAGCGTCGATGAGTTCCTCGTCATACGCCTCACAGCAGATGATGCCGGTATCGGTCAGACCAGCGGTCAGCATACGCTGTGCCAGAACGGCCGGAAATGCGCGGAACATGCTGCCAGCGCCAAAATGCAGCCAGGTCGGAGCGGCTTTGGTGCGCGCTGCCATTGCGGGAATGTCGTACTGCGGCATGCGGTAGCTTTCCCAGGCCAGTTTGTTCTCCAAACTCTCCAGATTTAATTTCATATATTTTCACCAATCCTTTTTGCATATATGATTGTCATGGTACATTTATTATAGCAAATATCCCATCTATATGCTAGTGGGTTTTGTGCATTTCGGCAAAAAATTCTGGTTCATCGCAAAAAAACAGATGAACTTTTGGGTAAATTCCGGGACAGAGGCGGGAATGAGGGTTTTGCATTCAAATTTTAACCGGGCTGTGGTATAATGAGCGTGCACGGAAAGGAGTTGTACTATGCTTTTAGCAGCCGAGCATATTGAAAAAAATTACGGGATGAAGCGCCTCATCCGGGACGCTTCCCTTTATCTGGATACCGGGGACAAGGTGGGCATCATTGGCATCAACGGTACAGGAAAATCCACGCTGCTGCGCGTTTTGGCGCGTGCAGAGGAGCCGGACAGCGGTACGGTGCAGGTATTTCCCAATGTACAGGTGTCGTACATGCCGCAGAACCCGGACATGGACGCGAACGCAACCGTGTTAGAGCAGGTGTTTCGCGATCTGCCGAGCGAATACCGCACGGTCGCAGAGTATGAAGCGCGCACCATGCTGACCCGTCTGGGACTGAATGACCACGATCAGAAGATCGGCACGCTGTCCGGTGGTCAGCGCAAACGCGTGGCACTGGCATCCGCACTCATTCACCCGTCCGATCTATTGATCTTGGACGAGCCGACCAACCATCTGGATATGGAGATGGCGGCATGGCTGGAAGATTACCTTATCCGCTTCCACGGCGGTCTGATTCTGATTACCCATGACCGTTACTTCCTCGACCGCGTGGTCAACCGTATTGTCGAGCTGGAAGACGGCGTGCTGTACAGCTATGAGGCCAACTATGCACGTTATCTGGAACTGAAAGCCGAGCGGCTGGAGATGGAGCAGGCAGGCGAGCGCAAGCGGCAGGCCATCTTGCGCCGGGAATACCAGTGGATTATGCGCGGCGCACGCGCACGCGGCACCAAGAGCCGTGACCGCATCGAGCGCTATGAGGCGCTGCGCGATCAGGACGCGCCGGTTGAGCGTGAGCGGGTGCAGATGTCCGCACTTTCCGGGCGGCTGGGACGCAAGACCATCGAGCTTGCTCATGTCACCAAGGCCTATGGCGGCCAGACGGTGATCTCGGACTTTTCCTATATCCTGTCCCGCGATGACCGCATCGGCGTGGTCGGTGTCAACGGTGCGGGCAAGACGACTCTGTTAAACCTCATCGCCGGACGTGTCCAGCCGGACAGCGGTACGGTGGAGACCGGTCAGACCGTCCGTCTGGGTGTCTTCTCGCAGGAGGGACGCGAACTTGACCCGAATGCAAGGGTCATCGACTGGATTCGCGACATCTCCAACCGCATCGAGACCCCAGAAGGCACGTTTACAGCTTCGCAGATGCTGGAAAAGTTCCTGTTTTCGGGCGACTTGCAGCATCAGTTCATCGGTAAACTGTCGGGCGGTGAAAAGCGCCGTCTGTATCTGCTGTCAGTGCTGATGGAAGCGCCCAACGTCCTGCTGCTCGACGAGCCGACCAATGACTTGGACGTAGAAACGCTGACCATTCTGGAAGACTACCTGGAATCCTTCCCGGGCATCGTGCTCGCGGTATCCCATGACCGCTATTTTCTGGATAAGATCGCGCATTCGATTTTCGAGGTCTGCCGCGGCGGCGAAGTGCGCCAGTATACCGGCAACTTCTCCGATTATCTGGACAAGCGCGTCCCGGCGGAAAAAGCCGAGCGGGTCAAGACCGAAAAGACCGAGAAGGCACAGAAACCGGTAAACAAACCGCAAAAGCTCAAATTCTCATTCAACGAGCAGCGAGAGTTCGACCACATCGACGAGGAACTCGAGCAGCTGGCCGCAAAGATCGAGACTTGTGAGCAGCAAATCGCGGGCGCAGCCAACGATTACGTCAAATTGCAAGAATTGCTCGCGCAGAAGGAAGAACTGGAGCGTCAGCAGGAATATAAAATGGAGCGCTGGGTCTATCTGAACGAGCTGGCGGAAAAGATTGCGGCGCAGAACGAAAAGGCGTAAAAGAAAGGGGCGGAGCAAGGTTTATGAAAAAATGGTACGATGAGGAATATGTGTTCACGGTGGAAGTCACAGGCTTTCTGCGTGGCACACAGACCGAGCACTATTGCCGCAACGGCGAGGAAATTGGTGATCGGTATACCTGTACGTATGGCTGTCCGGTCAATGCAGACGGACAGGGAATCTGCTCTAAGACCATGCTGATGCTGTTTCCCTTGATGGAAGCGGTGCGCAGCGGCGGCGATTTGCAGAATGTCGGCGGCGATGGCACGTACAGTAAAACCATTGTATGTCCGGACGGCTGCGTGATCTTTCGTCTGACCGCACAAAAGACTGGAAAGGAAAATTTTTATAAAGGCAAATTTCTAGAATAACCGCCCCATATCAAACAAAAAGCGCTCAGGACACCGGATTCGGTGCTCTGAGCGCTTACTTTTTGTGAAATTACTTGTGATAGAGCTTCTTGGTCTGATGGACGGGCTCACAGGTCAGGTTCATGCCCAGCTTCTTGAAGACGTTGTCGTCTACCTGAGCCAGAATGACCGAGGAGTGTACCTCACAGCCGCGCAGACCGGACAGGTGATCGAGTGCCAGCTTTGCAACCGGGTTGGTGGTTGCCGAGATGGACAGCGCGATCAGCACTTCGTCGGTGTGCAGGCGCGGGTTGTGGTTGCCGAGACCCTGGGTCTTGAGCTGTTGGATGGGCTCGATGATGAGCGCGGGCAGCAGGGGCAGGTTGTCCGGAATGTGTGCCAGGTGCTTAAGTGCGTTGATGAGCGCAGCCGAGGACGCGCCGAGCAGGGACGAGGTCTTGCCGGTCACGATCGTGCCGTCAGGCAGCTCGATGGCAGCAGCCGGATTGCCGTCGGTCTCCTCCGAGCGCTGGAGCGCTGCGGCAACGACCGGACGGTCTTCGATGGAGACCTTTGCCTGCTGCATGAGCAGTTCGAGCTTGTGAATGGCAGTGTCGTCGCTGCGGCCGTCGCGCTTGTCGCACAGCGCCTGATAGTAGCGGCGAATGATCTCCTGGCAGGATGCCTCGCGGCAGGCATCGTCGTCGATGATGCACTTGCCGGCCATGTTGACGCCCATGTCGGTGGGAGAGTGGTAGGGGCTTTCGCCTGCGATCTTCTCAAAGATTGCGTTGACGACCGGGAAGATCTCAACGTCACGGTTGTAGTTGACCGTGGTCACGCCGTAGGTTTCGAGGTGGAAGGGGTCGATCATGTTGACGTCGTTGAGGTCAGCGGTTGCAGCCTCGTAAGCGAGGTTGACCGGATGCTTGAGGGGCAGGTTCCAGATGGGGAAGGTCTCGAACTTCGCGTAGCCAGCCGAGATACCGCGCTTGTACTCGTGGTAGAGCTGGGACAGGCAGGTTGCCATCTTGCCCGAGCCAGGGCCGGGAGCGGTGATGACAACGAGCGGGCGGGAAGTTTCGATGTACTCGTTCTTGCCGTAGCCCTCGTCGGAGACGATGAGCTGTACGTTGCTCGGATAGCCTGCGATGGGGTAGTGGGTGTAGACCTTGACGCCCAGTGCGATCAGACGACGCTTGAATGCGTCGGCAGCAGCCTGACCTGAGTACTGGGTGATGACGACCGAACCGACATACAGACCGATGCCGCGGAATGCGTCGATCAGACGCAGTACATCGACATCATAGGTAATGCCCAGATCCGAGCGGACTTTGTTCTTCTCGATGTCGCCAGCCGAGATGGCGATGACGATTTCGGCCTGATCGGCCATCTGCGCGAGCATGCGCACCTTGCTGTCGGGTGCGAAGCCGGGCAGAACGCGGGAAGCGTGGTAGTCGTCGAACAGCTTGCCGCCGAACTCCAGATAGAGCTTGCCGCCGAACTGTGCGATGCGCTTTTTGATGTGTTCGGACTGCATGGACAGATATTTGTCGTTGTCGAATCCAATTTTGTTCATAATCTAGGCCCTTCCTTCTATATAACGGTTACTCGATCCGATAAATTTACATACATTATAAATTATAAAGACTTTTTCCGGGTTTTACAACGGCTGTCCGGTAAATTTACATGGAAAAATTCAGTCGGAAAAACTGTGCAAAAATCGTGATTGTGCCCGTTGCAGGACATAAAAAGACCGTCCGACAGGCAGACGGTCAAAAAGTTATGCGGCGGCATGCAGACGGGAAAGAGCTGAAAATAACGTATCCGTACCGGATGCGGGAGAAAAACAGACGAAGAATCCCGCACGCAAGGGAAGATAAAGATGTTTGCGATCGACCAAGACGGTAAAAGTTTGGTCATCTTCGTGCCAGAGAGACAGTTCGTATAAGGTTGCGGGCGGTTCGGACGTGATGTGTCTGGTCAGACCACGGAAATGCAGGGTCGTATCGCGAAGCGTCTGTCCTACGTCTGCGGCTTCCTCGGTAGAAAGCTCGATCGGAATGAGGGACGCACCCTGGTTGTGTTCGCGTAGTGTGCAGCCGCTGGGCTGCGTCAGTGTCTGTTCGCTGGTAAACAGGGTAAATGAGCATGGGACAAATATGACAATCAGAACCAGAACGGCCAGTACGATGGTTATGATACGACGTTTCACGTTATCACCCCTTTTGGTACGCAGCATGAGTATATATTTATTATAGGGTATTCCGAATGACTGTCAAGCATAGATGAGCACGCTTGCGCTTTTTTCGCGGGTGCGGTATACTAAACCAAACAGAAACGATGTGATAAGGAGCATTGGAGCTATGACGGTAACAGCAGCCGAGATGAAGGAAATTGAGCGCAAGGCAGCCGAGGGTGGCCTGAGCTATGAACAGATGATGGAGAATGCAGGCCGTGCGGTGGCAGACTTTGTGCAGGAGAAGCAGCCGGTGCTGCGCACGGCAGCGATTTTTGTCGGTAAGGGCAACAACGGCGGCGACGGACTGGTTGCAGCGCGTTATCTGCGCGAGCGCGGTGTGCGTGCAGCAGTCATTCTGGTTGAGGGTGAGCCCAAGAGCGAGCAGGCGCGGGCGAACTTTGCAAAGCTGGACGAAAAGACCCCGATTTGGCCGATCGAGGAGTTGCAAATGGATCAGATCAACTGGATTTTCGACGCAGACGCTGCCATCGATGCGGTGTATGGCACTGGTTTCCACGGAGAACTGTCCGACGTGGCACGTGCGGCGACCACCATGCTGTGCCGTTCGTTCGGCATGGTCTTTGCCATCGACCTGCCCAGCGGTGTCAACGCGGACACCGGTGAACTGGCTGTCGGTGCTGCGATGGCCGATCACACCATCGCGCTGCATGCAGAAAAGCCGGCGCACAGTCTGGCCAAGGCAAACTGCGGCCTGACCCATGTCGCAGACATCGGCATTAAGTAAGCTATAAAGACAAGAAAAAACCGCCCGAATGGGCGGTTTTTTAATGCTTATTCATGCTCGTCCTCATACTGGCGCAGCGTGCCCTCGGTCATGTGGGACAGCGCGGCCAAACGCTCGTTGACCATATCCCACATGCACATCGGCAAGTGATCGCGATGACCACGGTGAATGGTCACGCATTCAAAGCAGTTGCCGTGATGGGGACAGGCTTCCTTGCATGGGCAGTGATCGCCGGATTCGCGTACCTGACGGAGAAATTCCATCTTCATTTCATACGCTTCCTGCTTTTTGCCCTGCTGATCGAGCTCATTCTGCTGGATGGCCAGCGGGTTGTTATCGATCTGCATAAATAATGTGTACGATTAGCGGTACAGCTCGGGCTTCTCGATGGTCTCAACCGGGAGGAATACGCCCTTGCCGCGGGAGTTGTTGAGGGCATCGCCTGCAACACAAGCAACATAGCCATCCCAAGAGGACGGGCCGGTCAGCTTGCCGTTCTCAACGGACTTAACCCACTCGGTCATCTCGATGTCGTAAGCTTCGATGAAGCGATCCTTCCAGTCGGTCAGGATCGGGAAGCTGCGGGTTGCGTTTGCACGCTTAACAACTGCGTACGGATCGGGCAGGTTGATGGTACCCTTCTCGCAGACAACCTGGCACTGGATGTCGTAGCCGTAGCCGTCAGCAACCTGTACCTCAACGTCGATGCGGCAGCCGTTCTGGGTTTCGAGCAGAACGATCTGCGGGTTGTCGTAACCCTTGTTGCTCAGCGAGCTCTGACGAACCTTCAGAACCTGTGCGCTCTTGTACTCGTCGCCCAGCAGCCAGCGGCAGATGTCCAGCTCATGGATTGCAACGTTGGTGATACCCATCTCGGTCTTGAAGCCCGGGCCCTGGGAAACGTTACGATGGCATGCATGGATCATCAGGGGAGCACCCAGCTCGCCAGACTCGATGATGCGCTTCATCTCAGCGTAGCCACGGTCGTAGCGGCGCATGAAGCCTACCTGTACCAGGCGCTTGCCATGCTTGAGCTCAGCCTCAATGATCTTCTCGCAGTCAGCTGCGTTCAGAGCCAGGGGCTTCTCGCAGAAGATGTACTTGCCATGCTTCAGACCCTCGAGGACATAGCCAGCGTGGGAGTCGTCAGAAGAAGTGATCAGGATTGCCTGTACTTCGGGAGCGGCAATCAGCTCTTCGCCAGATGCGTATGCACGAATGCCATACTGTGCTGCAACCTTGTCAGCAGCCTCCTGGAAATAATCCGCGCAAGCGACAACTTCTGCACCCGGTACCAGGTCGTGCAGACGGCGGATGTGATCGCGGCCGATTGCGCCGCAGCCAATAACACCAATATTTAACATGAGATTTCAACGTCCTTTCCAGCGTTTTTTTCCAACTGATACAGTTGGTTGACTCTCTTACTTAATGATACGCAACTTGTGCGCTCGGGTCAATGTTTTTCGTGTAAAATCGGAAGCTTAACCAAAATTCCGGGCGTATTTTTAGGCAAAGGATGGGGTGTAGAACGGCAGAAAAGGCAGCTTAGAGTGTGCAATGTGCAATTTTGTTTAAAGCACAAGTGCCTCACGCAGGGCACGGAGCGAAGCAATGTGGCCGTCGAGCATGGACATGGTCAGATCTTCCATCTCGAGCGCGACCACATCGTCATAACCGCACATGCGAACGACCGAGAAAAATTCCTGCCACCACTGTACGCCGTGACCGGCGCCGACAGCGACATAATTCCACGAACGCTTTGCAAAATCATCGATGCCCTTGGTGTCGAGTACACCGTTCGGGCCGATCAGACGGCGTTCCATGCGAGAGTCCTTGCCGTGGACGTGGTAGAGTGCACCGGCTTCGCCGAGTACACGTGCGGCTTCCATGGGATCGCCGCCCATCCAGAACAAGTGTGAGGGGTCGAGGTTCATACCGATCAGGTCGCTGCCCACTGCTTCGCGCAGACGCAGGCAGGTTTCCGGATTGTACACCAGCTGCATGCCATGGTTCTCCAGTGCGATCTTTTCAATACCGCAGTCGGCAGCCATGCGCACGATGTCGCGCCACATGGGAATAGCGACTTCCTCCCACTGATAGTGCAGAATGTCCTGCGTCTCGGGCGGCCAGGAGGTGGTGACCCAAACCGGGGTGCGGTCACCCGGACAGCCGGCAGGCAGACCGCTCATCATAACAATCTTATGGATACCGAGCTGCTCGGCGAGCTGGAAGGTTTTCTGGGTGACTTCCATATCCTTCTTATATGCAAGGGGATTGCCCGAGCAGTTGAGTGCGCACAGAGACAGGCCGCGCGAGCGCATCGCGTCGTACCATTTTGTGCGTGCAGATTTGTTCGAAACGACCGTGTCGAGATCGATGTGCGGGGCGCTCGACCAGTTGCCTGTGCCGATTTCCAGGCAGGAAATGCGTTCACGCACACAGAAGTCAAGCATTTCTTCGTAGGGCATATCCAGGGTGCAGGTCTTAATACCGAGTTTCATGGTCATATTCCTCATTTCGGTCTGAAGTATTTTGTGCAATTTGTCTTTGTACGAAATGACGTCAGTCAAAGAGTACAAAAAAAATGAAACGTTAATGTGCAACTTGCACAATGAAAATGGTGATTGTTGGGGAAGTGAGGCGAAAAAACGCAGAATTGTGTGTTGTCTTTTTTATTTTAGAGCAGGGGTGACAAAAATGCAAGCAGAAAGGTCACAACAAAAGACACAGAGAACAATACAAAGAACATCAAAATATATTCAAAAATTTATTGAGATTGCCGAGAAGAAAAGAGAAAAGGCACAAGGCACATAAAAAATAAATCGGAATTGTAAATTTCTTAATCGAATTCCACAAAGTCGGAATCGAAAATTAAGCATACTTACAATAGTGCACAATCTCCTTGACAGCGTCCGGTGGAGGACTTAAAATATAGACAATGACCTGTGTATTTCACAGGGGTAAATTTAGCGTTCCGCACAAAAGCGGGGCGCGTGAAGAAAAGAGAGGTTTGCATTATGAAAGTGAAGAAGTTAATGGCAGCAGCGCTGGTCGGTTCTATGGCTCTGTCTCTGGCAGCTTGCGGCGGCACTGAGACCACCCCCGAGGAGAACACCACCGGCGAGTCCACCGCTGAGTCCACTGAGGCTGGAGACGGCAACTACAACATTAGCGTCATCCTGAAGACCACCGCTTCCGAGTACTGGGGTTATGTAAAGGCTGGTGCTGAGGCTTACGGCAAGGATCATCCGAATGTAACCGTTTCTGTTAAGGGCGCTTCCTCTGAGACCGCTTACGAAGAGCAGCTGAACATGATCGACACCGAGCTGAACAACGCTTCCAACGATGGCTTTGTTATCGCTCCGCTGCAGGCTGACATGGTTGCTAACATGATCAAGGGTCAGACCAAGCCGATCGCAGCAGTTGATACCGATATCGATGCTCCCGAAGTCTTCACTTTCGTTGGTACCGGTAACGAAGCAGCTGGTAAGCTGGGCGGCGCTGCTGCAGTAGAAGCTGCAAAGGCTGCTGGCTGGGAAGAGATTAAGGCAATCGAGATTTGCGGTGTACAGGGCGACTCCACCAACGAGGCTCGTAAGGCTGGTTACATGGCTGGTATCGAAGAGGCTGGCGGCGACTTCCTCGAGGAAGAGACCCAGTACGCTGATGCTACCGCTGATAAGGCTGTAAACTGCATGGAAGCAATCATGCAGAAGTTCCCGGACGGCATCGCTATCATCTGCGCAAACAACGATGATATGGCTATGGCAGCTGCTCGTACCGGTAAGGCAAACCCGAACTACGCTAACACCATTTACCTCGGCTTCGACGGCATCCAGGCTGCATGTGAGTCCATCCTGAAGGGTGAGCTGACCATGTCCGTTGCACAGCAGGGCTACGAGATGGGTTACAAGTCTGTTGAGGCTGTTGTCAACAAGCTCGACGGCGCTACCGATATCCCGGACTTCATCGACTCTGGTGCAGACGTTGTAACTCCGGACAACGCTCAGGAGCGCATGGACACCCTGAAGGGCTACCTGGCATAATTTAATCCAGCGTACACACTTTTTCTCGACAGTTAATTAGAGAGAGCACTCCCGCCCTGGGCCTGAGGGCTGGGGCGGGAGTTTTATGTCTGCTTCCTGAAAAACTTCTATGGACGGAGCGACAGCCGTGTCCAGTAAAGGGTACGGTTAAGATCGCGCCGAGAGCGATTTTCGAGAATTTGCTCCGCACCCCCATCTCGGAGAAGAACAGGTGATGAATCGATGAGTGAATATGTAGTAGAATTGAAAAATGCGGTGAAGCTTTTCCCTGGCGTCGTCGCACTGAAAAACATGCACCTCAACGTCAAGCCCGGCGAGATTCTGGGTCTGATCGGTGAGAATGGCGCGGGTAAATCCACGCTGATCAAGGTGCTCACTGGTGTACACCAGCCTGATGAAGGCGAAATCTATGTAGAAGGCCAGCTCAAGAAGTTCAAGGACCCCAATGAGTCCGCTGCTGCAGGTATCGCTTGCGTATACCAGGAGCTGAACATCGAGCCCCTTCTGAGCATTACTGACAACATTTTTATCAACAAGTGGATCAAAAAGGGTGGTCTGCTTGACTATGCGACCATGCATAAGAAGGCAAAGGAAGTCATGGCTTCTCTGGGCCAGGACATCGATCCGCACAAGCCGGCGGGTACCTTCGGTATGGGCGTTCAGCAGATGATCGAGATCGCAAAGGCGGTTCTGATCGATGCGAAGATGATTATCATGGACGAGCCTACTTCGTCCCTCGGCGAGAAGGAAGTCGAACAGCTGATGAAGACCTGCCGTGACCTGAAGGCACGCGGCATCGGCATCGTGTTCGTTTCTCATAAGCTGGAAGAGCTGTTCGAGCTGTGTGACCGCGTTACCGTTATCCGTGACGGTGAGTTCATCGAAACCCGAGACATCAAGGATTGGGACAATGACTCGCTGATTACCGCAATGGTAGGCCGCAGCCTGGACAATCAGTTCCCCAAGGAGTTCGGTCAGAAGAGTGCCGAGCCTGTTCTGAAGGTTGAGAACCTGCAGGAGGGCGGCGTGCTCTTTGGTGTCGACTTTGAGGCATACGGCGGACAGATTCTGGGCTTTGCCGGCCTGGTTGGTGCCGGCCGTACCGAGACCATGCGCGCGATCTTCGGTGCAGATCCGATCGATGGCGGCAAGGTTTACATCCATGGCAAGGAAGTCAGCATTAAGAATCCGCGTCAGGCCATCAACAATGGTATTGCGTTCCTCACCGAGGACCGTAAGGGCCAGGGTCTGGTTCTGGCACAGACCATTCGTACCAACCTGATCCTTGCAAACATGAAGCGTTTTTGTAATGGTCCCTTCCTGAACGAGAAGAAGATCCTGGAGTCTGGTCAGGAACACATCAAGTCCCTGCGCATTAAGACCCCGTCGATCGACGAGATCGTTGGCCAGCTGTCTGGTGGTAACCAGCAGAAGGTCGTTATCGGTAAGTGGCTGAACGCGGACGCAGACATCTTTATCTTTGACGAGCCGACTCGTGGTATTGACGTCGGTGCAAAGGTCGAAGTATATAACGTCATGAACAGCCTGGTCAAGGCCGGCAAGTGCGTCATTATGATCTCTTCGGAAATGCCCGAGATCCTGGGCATGAGCGACCGCGTTGTCGTTATGCGCGGCGGTAAGGTTATGGCGACGGTTGACCGCGACAGCAAACATTTCAATCAGGAAGACATCATGAAGGCTGCATGGGGAGGAACATTAGATGGCTAAGACGATGACAAAGAAGAAAAGCGCCAACGGAGTATCGCTTGGTACCCTGGCTGCATTGGTAGTTCTGTGTGTGCTGCTTGCAATCGCATCGCCGAACTTCTTAACTTTTAACAATATCATGAGCGTATTCAAGCAGACCGCGTTTAACGCATTCGTATCTGTTGGTATGCTGCTCTGTCTGATCACCGCCGGCATTGAGCTTTCGGTTGGTGCAAACGCAATCTTCTGCTCGTGCCTGATGGGTATGATGGTACAGAAGGGTGTGACCAGCGGTATTGCAATGGTTATCGTTGCACTGGTTGCTGGTACTGCAATCGGCCTAATCAACGGCCTGCTGCTCACTCGCCTGCATCTGCCTCATCCCTTCGTTTCCACTCTGGGTATGAAGAACGTTCTGTGGGGCGCTGCTCTGCTGGTTACCGGTTCTCAGATGGTTTCCGGTTTCCCGGAGGGTGCAACCTGGTTCGGTAGTGCAACTGTCGGTGGTTTCCCGATCAGCTTCATCTGCGTTATCATTCTGTACGTTGGCATGCACATTTTCCTGACCAAGACGACTCTGGGTCGTTCGATCTACTGTGTCGGCGGTAACCCGGAAGCAGCTCGTCTGTCCGGTATCAACTCCGCAAACGTCCTGACCTTCTGCTACACCTTCTCCGGCCTGATGGCAGCAATCGCTGGTATCGTAACCACCGGTCGTTCTGGTATCTGTAACGGTACCATGGCAATCCAGCCGTACGATACCGACGCAATCGCAGCCTGCATCATCGGCGGCGCATCCTTCATGGGCGGCAAGGGCACCATGGCAGGTACTATGGTCGGCGTTCTGATCATCGGTGTTCTGCGTAACGGCTTCACCCTGCTGGCATTCGACTCCGCGCTCCAGAACCTGGTACTCGGCCTGGTTATCATCCTGGCAGTCCTGATGGACGTTACCCGTGAGCGTATGGAGGCTAAGGCTCGTCGTATGGCAGCTGCAAACTCCGCAAAGTAAGTTCATACTTGCAAATAAAAAAAGAAGCGCTTCCCCCGCCTCCTAATAAGAAAACATGAGATAGTCCAGTAAAATCAATGTTTTCAGAGGCAAGGAACACGATGTGAAGTCAAAAAATCAAATACTGGCAGGACAAAGGGTGCTGATGTGAAATATCAGCACCCTTTTCCTGTCCCAAACGCCATAGGAAATCCTATGGCGTTTTTTACTTTCCATCAAGTACACGGAAAACTGTATTGAAAGGGGTGAGAAATCGAAGGTATTTCTTCATGTAGGAAATGCAAATCAAGTGTCCATAGGTTTTCCCACATGGAGAAGCAAGTGGGCACAGAATTGAATTTTTCCGAAAACGAACACTTTTCCAGACCGCCGGAGGGAGGTGAGATTATGGCGGTATTTCGCATTGAGAAAACCCGCGACTACACGGTGATGGCAAACCATCATCTGCGGAACACGGCACTGTCGCTGAAAGCGAAGGGGCTGCTGTCCCTTATGCTGTCCTTGCCGGAGGATTGGGACTACACCACCAAAGGCCTTGCCCGGATATGCCGGGATGGAGTGGACAGCATTTGTGCTACGGTCCGGGAGCTGGAGGATGCGGGGTACATTATCCGTGAAAGAGTCCGTAACGCCAACGGGCGGCTTGGCAGCATCGAGTACACGATCCTGGAGCAGCCCAGACCGCCGGAACCTAAACCGGGAAAACCTGAACGGGAAAATCCAGTTCAGGTAAAACCAGTCTTGGATTCTCCTGTCTTGGGAAAACCTGAACAGGAAAACCCCGCACAATTAAATACTAAAGGATCAAGTAACCAAATATCAAATACTGATTTATCAAGTATGGAAGGATCAAATCCTATCCAATCAAGCCCCCAAAACCCCGCAGAGGCCAAACGGACCGGACGGGACTGGATGCGGGAGCGAGAGAACTATCGGGAACTGATTTTGGAGAATATCGAGTATGACTATCTATGCCGGGATGACCGGCTGGATCGGGATATGCTGAATGAGTTGGTGGAGCTCATGGTGGATACCGTCTGTTCCCGCAGGGAGACGATCCGCATTGCCGGGGACGACTATCCGGCGGAGGTGGTCAAATCCCGGTTCCTGAAGCTGAACAGTTCTCACATCGAGTATGTGTTGGACCGTATGCGGGAGAACACCACCTATGTCCGCAACATCAAGAAATATCTGCTGGCTGCCCTGTATAACGCCCCGGCCACCATCGACAGCTACTATGCGTCCCTGGTGAACCACGACCTGTACGGCAGCGGAGAAAGGAGGTAATCACTCATGCAGGAAGAAGTCACCCAGCGCACCGTTGCCCTCTGCGTGGAGGCTACAAAGCTCTCCGCCGGGATGCTGCAACAGGCCATGAAAAAAGTGCTGGACGAGATGCAGAAAGGCGTGACCGGCCACAAGACCAAGCTGCACCACGGAAAACAGACCCTCCGGCAGCTGATGAAGCACAACACCGGCGTTTCAAACATCGAGATCACCGACCAGAACATCCGGGCCTTTTCCGCCACCGCCAAGAAGTACGGCATTGACTTCGCGCTGAAAAAGGACACCAGCGGCGATATACCCCGCTACCTGGTGTTCTTCAAGGGCCGGGGTGCCGACGTTATCACGGCAGCCTTTCGGGAGTTCTCCGCAAAGAACCTGGAGAAAGAGAAAAAGCCCTCCATCCGCAAGGAGCTGGAGCAGGCGAAACAGCAGTCCAAAGCCCAGCACCGCCAGCGGGAGAAGGTCAAGACCAAAGACCGGGGTGTGGAATTATGACGGTTGACTGGAAGAAGGTTCTCATCCTCAACCTCCCGTATCTGCTGTTCGTGTATCTCTTTGATAAGCTCTGCCAGGCGATGCGCCTCGCGCCCGGCCTTGACGCCTCTGAAAAGTTCCTGCATTTGAGCCAGGGCTTTACGGAGGCGTTTTCTTCTGCGGCGCCCAGCCTGCATCCGCTGGACCTGCTGGCAGGTATCGCCGGGGCGATCATTGTTCGGCTGGCGGTGTACGCCAAAGGGAAAAACGCCCGCAAATACCGTAAGGGCATTGAGTACGGCAGCGCCCGGTGGGGCACGGCGGCGGATATTGCCCCCTATGTCGATCCGGTCCCCGACTGGAACATCCCTCTGACCCAGACGGAAAAGCTCACCATGTCCAGCCGCCCGAAAAATCCCAAGTACGCCCGGAACAAAAACATCTTGGTCATCGGCGGCAGCGGCAGCGGCAAGACCCGATTCTTCGTCAAACCCTCCCTCATGCAGATGCACAGCAGCTATGTGGTCACCGATCCCAAAGGACAGCTTTTGTCCGAGGTGGGGACCATGCTGCGGCGGGGCGCCCCCAAGCTGGACGAGAACGGAAAGCCCATGCGGGATGCCCACGGAAAGGTCATCTATGAGCCGTACCGCATCAAGGTCCTCAACACCATCAACTTCAAAAAGAGCATGAAATACAACCCCTTCGCCTATATCCGGTCGGAGAAAGACATCCTCAAATTGGTCAATGTCATCATTGCCAACACCAAAGGCGACGGAGAAAAATCCTCCGAGGATTTTTGGGTCAAGGCCGAGCGGCTTTTGTACTGCGCCCTGATCGGGTACATCTGGTACGAGGCCGAGCCGGAAGAAAAGAACTTCCTCACGCTGCTGGAGCTTATCAACGCATCCGAGGCAAGAGAGGACGATGAGGAATTTCAAAGCCCCGTTGACTTGCTCTTTACCAAGCTGGAGAAGGAACACCCGGACCACTTCGCTGTGAAGCAGTACCGCAAATTCAAGTTGGCTGCCGGCAAGACCTTGAAATCCATCCTGATTAGCTGCGGCGCCCGCCTTGCCCCCTTCGATATTGCGGAGCTGCGGGAGATCATGTCGGACGACGAACTGGAGCTGGATACCCTGGGCGACCGGAAAACGGCGCTGTTCCTCATTATGAGCGACACGGACACCACCTTCAACTTCGTTATCGCCATGCTGCAAAGCCAGTTGTTCAATCTCCTTTGCGACAAGGCGGACGACGTGTACGGCGGCAGGCTGCCCGTCCATGTGCGGTGCCTTCTGGACGAGTTCGCCAATATCGGGCAGATACCGAACTTCGACAAGCTGATCGCCACCATCCGGAGCCGGGAAATCTCGGCTTCTATTATTTTGCAGTCCCAAAGCCAGTTAAAGACCATCTACAAGGATGCCGCGGATACCATTGTGGGCAACTGCGACACCACCTTGTTTTTGGGAGGCAAGGAGAAATCCACCCTGAAAGAAATCTCGGAGCTGCTGGGCAAGGAGACCATCGACAGTTTCAATCAATCCGAGAACCGGGGCAGCCAGGTTTCTCACGGCCTCAACTATCAGAAATTAGGAAAGGAGCTGATGACTCAGGACGAGATCGCGGTGATGGACGGAGGCAAGTGTATCTTGCAGCTTCGAGGGGTGCGGCCGTTTTTCAGCGACAAGTTTGATATAACGAAGCATCCCCGCTACAAGTACCTTGCCGACGCCGACAAGAAAAATACCTTTGACATTGAACGGTACATGAAACGCAGACCGGCCATTGTGAAGCCGGACGAGCCTTTCGATCTGTACGAATTGAAAGCCACCGACCTTCAACCCGACAATTCAACTGAACGAAAGGAACTGTGAATATGAGCTTTTTTACTAACGCTATCGACGTTTTGCAGACTCTGGTCATCGCCCTGGGCGGCGGCCTGTGCGTGTGGGGCGGCATCAACCTTCTGGAAGGTTACGGCCAGGACAACCCCGCCTCCAAGAGCCAGGGCATCAAGCAGCTCATGGCGGGCGGCGGCGTTGCCCTCATCGGCATCACCCTGATCCCCCTGCTGTCCGGTCTGCTGTCCACCACCTGATTTTGCCCCAAACCCGGCGGGGGCTTTCGTTTCACAGCGGGAGCCCCCGCAAAGGAGGTGATCTCCCTTGATATTGGATATGATCCAGGAGTGGTTCAAGGAACTGCTCATTGACGGTATCATTTCAAACCTGACCGGGATGTTTGATACCCTGAACACAAAGGTGGGCGAGATCGCCGGGGAGGTCGGCATGACGCCCACCGCCTGGAACAGCAGCATCTTCAACATGATCCGAAACCTCTCGGAGACGGTGATCGTCCCTATCGCGGGCATCATCCTCACCTTCGTCATGTGCTACGAACTGATCCAGCTCATCATCGAGAAAAACGACCTCCACGACTTCGACACCTGGATTTTCTTCAAGTGGATTTTCAAGACCTTCTGTGCGGTGCTGATCGTCACCAACACCTGGAACATCGTCATGGCGGTGTTCGATGTGGCGCAGAATGTGGTCAGCCAGTCGGCGGGGGTCATCATTTCGGACGCGGGCATTGACATTTCCGGCGTGGTGGGCGATCTGGAGACCCAGCTAGCCGACTGGAGTGTGGGCGCCCTGCTGGGGCTGTGGTTCCAGAGCGTGTTCGTGGGGCTGTGTACGCAGATTCTTTCCATCTGCATCTTCCTGGTGATCTACGGCAGAATGATTGAGGTGTATCTGGTGACCTCCATAGGACCGATTCCCTTTGCCACGATGGTCAACCGGGAGTGGGGCTCCACGGGGCAGAATTACCTTCGCTCCCTGCTGGCCCTGGGCTTCCAGGCCTTCCTCATTATGATTTGTGTGGGCATCTATGCCGTGCTGGTGGAGGGCATCTCTACATCCGGCGACAACATATCCGCGGCAATCTGGGGGTGCATGGGCTATACGGTCCTGCTGTGCTACACCCTGTTCAAGACCGGCAGCCTTGCAAAATCCCTGTTTGGCGCCCACTAAAGGAGGTGTGAAACATTGGCTTATGTAACGATCCCGAAGGACCTGAGCCGGATACAGAGCAAGGTCCTGTTCGGGCTGACCAAACGACAAGTGATCTGTTTCGGAGCGGCGGCGCTGGTAGGCGTGCCGCTTTTCTTTTTGGCAAAAGCGAGCCTGGGAACCACCACGGCGGCGCTGTGCATGATCCTGGTGATGCTGCCCTTTTTCCTGTTCGCCATGTACGAGAAGAACGGGCAGCCGCTGGAAGTGTTCCTGGGCCATCTGATTCAGAACAAATTCATCCGGCCGAAGGTACGCATCTACCAGACCAACAATCTCTATTCCGCCCTGGTGCGGCAATCCCAACTGGAACAGGAGGTGAAGCGGATTGCGAGAAAAGGCAGAAAGACCGGCAAAGCGTAAACTCACCCGTGCCGAGCGCAGGCAGATCGAGGCGGTGATCCGGCAGGCAAAGGGCGACGGGAAAAACCATACGGTGCAGGACAGCATCCCCTTTCAGAATATGTTCCCCGACGGCCTGTGCAGGCTGGAGGGTGGCACCTTCTCCAAAACCATCGCCTTTGAGGATGTGAATTACCGCCTGGCGGGGCCGGAGGACCAGCGGAGCATCTTTGAAAGCCTCTGCGACTTCTACAACGGCTACGACCCCTCCATCGGCGTTCAGGTTACTTTGGACAGCCGCAGCGGAGGTAGCGCCGCCGATGAAATGTTTGGCATCACCAGACAGGGCAACGACCTGGACCCCATCCGGGACGAGGCGGTGGACATTCTGCGGATGCAGTACAAACGGGGCAACAACGGCTATGTGAAAACCAAGTATGTGACCCTGACCATCGAGGCGGAGAACCTTCCCGCGGCGAGGGCCCGGTTTGCCCGCATTGAGACCGATACCCTCAACCGCTTCAAGGTCATGGGGGCAGCGGCTCATGTGCTGGACGGAAAGGAACGGCTGGAGCTGCTTTACAACATCCTCCACCCGGAGGGCGGACAGTTCGCCTTTGAATGGGACTGGCTCCCGGCCAGCGGCCTTTCGGTGAAGGACTTCATTTCTCCGTCCTCCTTCCACTTTGGGGAGACCCGCACCTTCCGCATCGGCAAACGGTACGGGGCGGTGTCCTTCCTGCAAATTCTGGCGCCGGAGATGCACGACCGTATCCTCACCGACTTCATGGAGGCGGACGGAAATATCATGGTCACCATGCACATCCGGGGCATCAACCAGAACGAGGCCATCAAAATGGTCAAGCGGAAAATTACCGACCTGGACGCCATGAAGATACAGGAGCAGAAACGGGCGGTGCGCAGCGGCTATGATATGGACATACTCCCCAGCGACTTGTCTACTTATGGCGGCGCGGCAAAGAACCTTCTCACCGACCTGCAATCCCGCAACGAGAGAATGTTCAACATGACCTTCCTGGTGCTGCACACGGCGGAGACCCGGCAAAAGCTGGAGATCGCCGTATCCCAGGCGGCCAGCGTCGCCCAGACCTACAACTGCCTTCTGACCCGGCTGGACTTCCAGCAGGAAGATGGGCTGATGTCCTCTTTGCCCCTGGGCCTCAACCGTATCAAGATCGAACGGAGCCTGACCACATCGGCCCTGGCGGTGTTCGTCCCCTTTGTCACCCAGGAGGTGTTTATGGGCGGCGACGCCATGTACTACGGCCTCAACGCTCTCTCCAACAACATGATCCTGCTGGACCGCAAGCAGTCCCGCTGTCCCAATGGTCTTGTGTTCGGCACGCCCGGCAGCGGCAAATCCATGAGCTGCAAGCGGGAGATCACCTTTATCATGCTGATGACCCAGGACAACATTATCATCTGCGACCCGGAGGACGAGTATTCGCCCCTGGTAAAGCGGCTGGGCGGTCAGGTGATCCGGCTGTCCCCATCCAGCACCGACTATGTAAACCCCCTGGACATCAACCTCAACTACTCCGAGGAGGAAAACCCGCTGGCGCTGAAATCCGACTTCGTACTGTCCTTCTGCGAGCTCATCATGGGCAGCAAGACGGGATTGGAGGCTATTGAGAAAACGGTCATCGACCGGGCGGTGCAGATGATCTACCAGCCCTACTTTGCCGATCCCCGGCCGGAGAATATGCCGATTTTGGGCGACCTGATGAACGCCCTGCTGTCCCAGCACATCCCGGAGGCCGACCGGGTGGCCCAGGCATTGGACCTCTATGTGAACGGTTCTCTGAACTTCTTCAACCACCGCACCACCGTGGACATCTCTAACCGCCTGGTCTGCTTTGACATCAAGGGCCTGGGCAAGAACCTGAAAAAGCCGGGGATGCTCATTGTCCAGGACGCGGTGTGGAACACCGTCACTATCAACCGGGCGATTGGACGGTCTACCTGGTATTTCGTGGACGAGTTCCATCTTCTGCTGAAGGAGGAACAGACCGCAGCATACAGCGCCGAGATTTGGAAACGCTTCCGTAAGTGGGGCGGCATCCCCACCGGGGCGACCCAGAACCCCAAAGACCTGCTTTCCTCCCCAGAAATCGAAAACATCCTGGAGAACAGCGACTTCATTTATATGCTCAACCAAGCGGCGGGCGACCGGAAGATACTGGCGGAGCGGCTGAATATTTCGTCGGAGCAGCTTGCCTATGTGACCAACTCCGAGCCGGGCCACGGGCTGCTGTTTTTCAACAATGTCATCCTGCCCTTTGCGGATGACTTCCCGAAAGATACCGAGCTCTATAAATTGCTCACCACCAAGCCCAGCGAGGTGGAACATGAGGAAAGGATGGGATAAGGATATGGAACAGGAAAAGCTGTATGTCATTGAGGAAAAGACCTACGAAGCCCACATCGACGAGAAAGTGCATCTCTATGGGCTGCTCCACCAGCTTGCCTTCCTTGCAGGGAAAATCAAGGACCGGCGGGACATGGAGAACCTGATCGATACTGCCCGGCGGTACGGCGAGATTGCCGACCAGATGTTTGACCGCTGGAGCATCCCCGGCCGCTACCTGGTGTTCGGCGACAAGGCCGACCTCGCCCGGCTGAAGGCCCTGGAGCTGTGCGAGCTGGACGCCTTCTATGTGGACTGCGGGGATGATGAGGACCAGCCCCATGCCTGACCGCCTCACCCACGTCAGCCTCTTTTCCGGCATCGGCGGGCTGGATCTTGCGGCAGAGGCGGCGGGCTTTGAAACGGTCTGTCAATGCGAGTGGGCGGACTATCCCTATTCCATCTTGGAAAAGCATTGGCCGGATGTGCCGAAGTTTCGGGACATCACCACATTCACGAAGGAGGCGTTTTTTGAGAAAACAGGACTTGAAACCGTCACCATCCTCTCCGGCGGATTCCCGTGCCAGCCCTTTTCCTCTGTCGGACGGAGAAAGGGCTTTGCGGATGAACGCTACCTGTGGCCGGAGATGTGCCGCGTTATTGCCGAGCTGCGGCCCCGTTGGGTGCTTGGGGAAAATGTTGCTGGCTTCATCAATATGGGGCTCGACAAAACGATTTTTGACCTGGCAAAAGCGGGATACGCTGTTCTCCCATTCG
>NZ_NFKK01000017.1:0-64337 GCF_002160355.1 Butyricicoccus pullicaecorum | reverse complement strand
TTTCCAGTGTACAGGATTTAGAAGAGCGTCGGTAGTGGCTTTATCTTTTCCGACTAAATTTGGTTGCGAACGCTCGACACTTGAAGGTTAGTTTCGCCCGACCCGAATAGCAATTCGTTAAGCGTTTCCTCTATCTTCCTCGTACCAATTCCTTGATCTGCCCTTTGATTACTTCCTCGTTTAGCTGTACAATTTTCTCAGACATGGTTTGCTGTCTCCTTTCGAATGGTTAGTGTCACAACTTCATTCTACCAGAGATCTGCAAACCTTGTCTTTTTTGTTTTTGTGAAACTTATTCTACCTTATCTATGAGATAGATCTAATTCCCTGCTTGTAAAAAGAAAAAGAAGATCGGCTGCGGCAAATATATTTGCCGCAGCCGATCTTTATTCAATATATGCACTCGGATCAAAGTCCTCGTCGCTATTTTCATAGTCAGTACGCAAAATTGCTACACCGGCGTCAGCGTACTCATTCATGCGTTTTAAAAGGTCACTTCCATTATTGATTTCTGGACAAAGATAAGCAACCAATCCCTTGGCTACTGCAAAATTATCTTTGTCCACATTTCCAACTAAGCAAATATCCAGATTTTTTGTCGTAAAATCTGGAGCAGCACCAGCTCTTAGTGCAACCATAATTGCAAATGTGTACAACTGATATTTAGTTGAAAAAATATGTTTTTCATCTACCAGAAGATCATAAAAAGGTCGGTTTTCAGATGTAGTTCGAATATGGGTAGAAGGATTTATTGAAAAGAATTCTTGTTCCACCATTTTCAATATACCTCCTTACTTGCAATTACCGTCTTGGGCCAAGTTTGATCACTATGATTTTCCAGCTTATACACAGTCTTGACGTAAGGCTTTAGCTCATTTTGATATTTCTCAGTCAGGTCACCAGTAGAAACCATAAAGATCACCTGCTTGCCCATATGTGGCAAGAAACGAGTGATTGCAGCACGATGCTCATCCGAAAACAGACCAAGGGGGTTGTCAATGATAACCGGTGCGGCAAAGTTGGAGGAACGGTTCAAGCCAGCAATATAAGAAAGGCTAATCACCTTAGACTGGCCAGTTGAAGGGTTCAATGTGCGACCAGGCTCAATCTGATAGGTTTCTCCATTCGTAAGCTCAAGCAACAGACTATAATCCTTCGCAATCTTAATACCTTTGTACTTTTGGGGCGCGTTCGTAATTTGCAAGAAAACTTCGGTGGCGTACTTTTCCACGGAGGCACGTTTCTCTTCCAGCAGACGATTACGATACTCGCTGAAGACCTTTTCCAACGCGATGGTGTTTTCTAGCTTTTTCTGACACAAAGCCCCTTCTTTGTCAAGCTGGCTGAGTTCCGCAAGTTTTTCCTCTAATTGTGCAAGCTTTTCTTGGTCTTGTTCTAATACAACCCGCGTCTGCGTGCGACGCGTTTCTGCCTCCTGTTTTTTTGCCTCTGTGTTAGCAATGTTTTGAATGATACGTTCTCCCGCTTCTTCATTAAAAGAACCAATATCTTTTCGCAGGTGCTCAAACTCTTCCCTTTTGGCTGAACGCTCCTTATCTTTTTTCCAGATCTCCTCACATAGAGAAAAGTACGTGGCACGTGCCTGAAATCCATGTGGCTGGTATTGTGCGCAGGAACGAAATAGGGCACCACGCTCCTTTTCAACGAGAATGGCATCGTCTGTAATCAGATGATCGCGAATGAATGCCTGAATTTTTTCCTTGTGAGAATCTGTCATTGCTTCGCCGCATACACAGACAGGCTGCTCCATGAGACGAACCAAGTACTCTTTCACGGGCTCAGTAATGTGATATTCCAACGGTTCATCATGCGTATCCTGCTGTATTTTGGCAAAAATAGAAGCTGCCAACATGAGTGTAGCATTCTTTTGGAAACACTCAGATCGTTCTTTCTTGACACACTTCAAATCTTCCGTGAGCTGTTTGATCTCTTCGGACAATTTCTGCTTTTGGGTGACCTTTTCAGAAATTTCCTTGAAATCCTTCAGTTTATCTTCATCCTTCTGTATCTGTTCGTTAGCAGCATTGATTTCTCGCTCATACTGATCCAACAACGCTTCCTGCTTTGCAACTTTCTGATCCGCTTCTTCCTTTTGCTGTAAAATATCCTGATACTTGTTTTGGGTCTGAATCCAAGCATCCCGGTTCTTCTCAAAATCCTTTTTTAGTAAACGAAGATCTTCTACAGCGTTATCAATTTCTTTAATGCCAAGCACACGAGCAATGGCATCTTTATATTGACTTCCACTGGCTGTACTATAATCGTTGATTTTTTCGCCATCAAAAAAGAAGTACTGCGCGGCGTCTTCATGTACAAGGGAATTGATAAAGTCAGCTTTCTCATCTTCATCACTGCTTAACGGAATACCATTCTTGATCAACTCCAACGTACATTTGAAGTCTTTACTGCTCGGGGTGGCATCTAGTTTCCCACGCAAGTCAATAGAACGAGATATCTCAATCCTATCCTGGTCGTTCTCAACAAACAGAGAAACCTCAGCATGATAAGACTTCTCCAATTGCGCGTTTACATTGATAAGATCTTTAAGATCGTCGATATCTTTAGGACCATACAAACAGAACAGCACTGCTGAAAAAAAGCAGGATTTTCCCACATCATTATCAGCATAAAGAATGCTGATGTTCCGTTCGCCCTCCATAGGAAAATCAAAAATACTTTCCCCGTAATAGGCGCGATAGTTATTTATACGGAGTGAATTGAAAATCATTGATCCGAATCCTCCTGCTCACTCATCTCAGCAATAATCTGTCTGATAGGTCCGCGAGTATGACGACTTTTTTGGTACACATGATCTTTCTCCACCTGAAGGATTTCCTCAACAACACTGACATCAATATGATGTTCTTCAGCAACTTTAACAAGTAATAGATCCATCGTTTGGCCAACCTCCTTAAAAATCATACGGATTCAGCCTCCGCTGAGATAAAAACTGATCGAGTTTTTGACGTTCTTGAATTCCATTGATGGCATCTTCTACCATTAAGTTGATTCTCTGATATTGTGCGTCAATCATGGATAGTGCCAGATGACGCTCATTATCATTGGTTCGGGCAGAAAGGATAGGATAGACCAGGTAATCGTAAATCCTGGCGGAGGTTTTTCCCGAGGCAGTACGAAGAACACGACCGCGACGTTGAATAAACTGACGTTCAGAGGTTGAAGAACTGATAAACACAGCAACATCACAAGCGGGAATATCGATACCTTCATCTAAACATCCGACAGCTAGTAAAATTTTACGGATTCCCTGCCGAAACTCCTTCAGGATTGTTGGCCGTTCTTTTTGTGCATCCAGCTCACCAGTGTATTTGAAGTAATATTTGCCTATACGGTCTAACTCTTGTCCAAGTTTATCCAAGTGGTGCAAATCATCCCCATAAATAAGAACGCGCGCAGTGGGCGGAATCTCGTTAAAAATTATCTGTAGAGTTTGTACCTTTTGATTATTCTTCTTGAGCAGTTTGGCACGATCACGGTAATGACCTTCTATGCGTTGACGCAGCCGGAGTTGCTCCTTCTCGTTTTCTTCCTGTTCCAGCGTGCGCTGGAGCTGCATAATTTCCTTAGAAAATTCTTTATATGATTCCCAATCCTCTTCCGGCATAGCACAAGGTAGAATTCTATATTGGTATTCCACTAAATAATGCTCACGTTGTGCATCCCTAATTGAGAATTCAAATGTATTTTGATGATAAAAATCAAAAATTTTTTCGGATCCGATCTCATCAAAGTTTCGGCGCGGAGTAGCGCTAAGACCAATACGGTATGCCGGATTCAATTCCATAAGAGTTTGAGATTTTGGAGCACCAATATTGTGGACTTCATCGCAGATCATAGCAAATTGTTCTGGTTTCGCCAATCTCCACTTTGCCATATAGTAGTCTCCCTGCGCAGAATCATAGGTAGAAATAACCACCACTTGTTCTGGAAAACGTGCTTGTGTTAGGGATTTCAGTAATTCCTTGTGTCCACGATAAGGAGACCCACACTTAATAATAGGTGTGTTAGGATAAAACAAGTGAACATCTGCTTCCCATTGCTCTACCAGTTCCAGGCTTGGAACGCAGATCAGGAGAAGTTTCCAAGTATCAATTTGGCTAATCGCATACATCGCCGCTTTGGTTTTGCCCGACCCCGTTGCCATCATAAAAAGACAGGAAAAGTTCTTTTGCAAAAAAGCATTTTTAGCATCCTCTTGGCAGGAACGCGGCTTGAAATTAGGGTGGATTCCAGCAGATACGCGATAAATGTAGTCGACTGGATGTTCTGGCGCATTTTGAATCAACTTCAGACGAGATGCTTTGGGAAAGTCGAATGTCACAATATTCCCGGCGGTTCCATCCCACAATCTTTCAAAACGCTGGATTTTCTGTTCTACTCGAGATTGTAGTGCCGGAATCCAATTTTGAGAGACCTCGAAAGACTCCTCGTTATTGATCCATCCTCCAAGCGTTTCGTTTACAGATCCCAAGAAGGAAACTGCATTTTCATCTGCGTCCTTAAAAATACCAAATTTTTCATGAAACAATCGATATGCACCTGGAGTATTTGGATCCTTACGAAGGCATACTCTAATGTCCAATCGATTATTTTTAATAAGCCAACAGAGATTCTTAATGTTTGCAATATTCAGATCGATAAGTTCCTGGGTAGCAGGGGCAATTTTGTCTTCTAACAATTGGCGGATATCATAACCGAGCGCAATTTGGCGTTCATCCTCTGGGCTTACATTCACACTGCAGACAATGCGCATCCGCCCGCCGTTTTGAATAAAGGGATACAAACCATTGGTGATGTAGCAAAAGATGGAAGAATGAAAATACCCAACAGCGCGGCAATATTCAATGCTTTCTTCCATGCAGGGCACATAGAATTCTTTGATCAGATCATTTTCCCCGCTCCAATAAGTGTCTTGAAATGACACTGTACGTAGGCTCATGCTATCAACCCCTTTTAGAAAATTATATCAGAACAGCTCTTTTAGGAATGCTTCCACTTGATCAACAGTATTTTCCGCAGATAGCGAAATGCGCAAAACCCTAGACACAGCATCTTCTCTACCGATTGCCTGCAAAACATGAGAAGGCATGCCAGCAGTACACGCAGACCCGGTAGAAACTGCAAATTTTGTGCTAATGCGCTTCACAAAGCGCTCGTTGTCAAAATCGTCGAGGTTTACGATCAAGCTTATAACCCCCGGAAGATGATGTCCCGGGTCTCCCAAAAGTTCTAGATGCTCGCTAGATGCAATAATCTTTTTTGCTGCCTGCTCCAGTTTCTGAATGCAGGCCATCTGCTGCTGTTGGTTTGCAATGGCCAATTCAGCAGCTTTTCCAAAGCCAACAATGTTGTGAACCGCTAGTGTACCAGCACGCAGGCCGTGCTCCTGCTCACCGCCATGCATAAAAGCACTCATCGGAGGGAGGCCATAATCATCTCCGCGAATATATGCGGCCCCTACACCCTTTGGTCCGTGGAACTTATGAGCAGATAGAGACAAAAAATCTACCTTTGTTTGTTCAACATTGATTGGCAGTTTTCCGGCTATTTGCGTGGCATCGGCATGAAGCAATACGCGATGCTTGTGTGCAACAGTAGTCAAAGCGTCCATATCGTTTAGAGAACCAATTTCATTGTTCGCCCATATAAAGGATGCCAAGGTAGTTGTGGGACGTATAGCCTTTTCAAAGGACTCTGGTGTCACCTGACCATACTTGTTTACATCCAAGAAAGTGACTTCATAACCGCGATCCACTTTGGAAACTTTATCAAACAGCGAAAAAGTTGCATCCTGATTAGAATAAATGTCACCGTTCAAAAAGCGACAAGTATTTAATGTAGCGTGATGTTCTACTTTGGATGTAATAATATGGTTGCCTTTTTTTTCATAGTGTTTTTTGTAGTCTGCTACACCTTTGATAATCATATTGCTACTCTCTGTGGAACCACAGGTAAAAATGATTTCTTCCGGCTTGGCATGAATTAACTTAGCAACCCAGTTCCGGCTGTTTTCCACGGCATCAGCAGCATGGGCAGCAAGCAGATAATACTTGCTGGACGGATTCCCATACTCTTCTTGTAGGTAAGGGCGCATCGCCTCAAACACTTCCTGAGCGATAGGAGAGGTAGCACTATTGTCTAAATAAATCATACAGTATCACCAACACCAAGGGCTTCCAGCACATATTTATCCAGGTCGCCAGCGTGCTTATAGCGGGATTCCAGAAGAATTGCCCCGCGATCTATATGGGCTTTGATATATTTAGGAAAGTATTCCTCATTGCTTAAATGACGGCCTTCTGCCTGTTCAATTAGAACTTTGAAGTAATCGTCATATTCCCCAGTAATCGTTTGACGATTAAGTTCAAGTCCCTCGTTGTCACTACTGAACGATGTGATTTTGCCTTGTTCTTTTAAAGACCAAGCGATCGCATGTTTGACTAGTGTGTACGGCTTTAAGGAGGTGCTTTTCCCAATTTCTGCAAAAATTTGCTGCGTTTTTTGGGAAGTTTTAAGTTTAAAAATCATGCCTTTGTCCCCTTAAAATAACCTGGTTTTACGGAGGTGCATCCCTGCTCCACATTGTACTCAAGGAGATACTCGTGTGCAATGTGTGGCTGGATGATTGCGCGATATGAGCCCACCACCTCTTCGTCGGTGGAAAGAATAATCACTTGACCGCTAATGTTTGGGAAAAACACGGCTGCAATCTGTTCGCGATGTTCTGTGTCGATGCGCGCAAAGGGCGTATCAATAATGAACGGAACAACCTGATTGGAAGTTTTGATGATCGCCCAATACAGCGAGAGAATGAAAACCTGTTTTTCGCCTTTGGATAGCTGATTGAGTTCCACACGATTGTATAGTGGAAGTTCTATATCGTCCTGAAGAGAGATTTGATCTGTGACAATTTTTCCAGAAAAATACCGACGTAAATCATCGATAGAGTCATTTGTTAACAGATGTGCGGCTTCTCTAAGTCCAGCATTCCCCAATCGTTTTTCTAAGGCCTCCACTCCGATATTGTTGGCTAAGAGCAGCAAGTCTCGTGTTATATAGGTCTGCTTCTTATAGAGGTTTACGTTGAAATTATCATCCAGCTCAATAAGCTGTACAAAGTTTTCTTTACGGATGATCTTATTAAACATCTCGAGTGTCAGAGATTCAATCTGGTGGAACTTCTCCTTCGTTACATCAGAAATCATGCGCTGCATAACTTGACTAATACGGCTGGTAAACTCATGCGCAGTGCGGTCCTTCGCTTTGGCCAGCAATGCTTTACGTAAGCGTTCAACCAGAGCCTTTTGATCTGTGATCATTGCCTCCAACTCCGCAATTTGTTTGTCCAGAGTTTCCAGACTATCCTCATAAGCAGCAATGCGTTCGGTCAGGAATTTCACTCTTTCAAAGTAGACGGCGGCGTCCACAGAAGGTAATGCCTCTCGAATCTTTTTGCTGATCTCTTCGTATTTTTGTGAAGCCTTTTTCTTGTCTGCGACAACTTTAAGCAATTGAGCCGCTTCTTCTTCAGCAAAATGCTGCGTTCTGACAATGTCGCTGACGACCTGACTTTCTTGTTCCTGAGACAGGTCGTGGATGGAGGTGAAACACTCCAAAGGAAAGGTAGGCAACGCTTTTTCCGCAATCCCATTAGAAATTGCCTGTGCCAATGCAGGAACCTGCGCAACATCACAAACAGGCTGCTGTTCCAAGACATTCTGAATAGTTTGGACATCCAACAAATTGCAGATGATCTGATACTGACGAACCGCCTGTTCATCTTTAAGCTGCTTATAAGCAACGGCAGCAAGATCTCTTGTGATGTAAAGCGGCATCATAGATTCTACGAACTCTCGAATTCGCTTTGCCTTATCACCCTTTACACGCTCTTGCGTTGCGCGCTGTGCTTCAAGCTGTTCTTGTTCTTGCACGGTCAGCCCACCAGAACGCTCAAACTGATGGTCAAGAGATTCTTTTTCTTCCTGAGTAGAAAGCAGCTGCGCAGCTAACTGCTGCTTTTGTGCTTCCAAGTCTGAGCTTCTGACCATATAAGTCGAAAGATTGGTCTCTTCCTGTTCTACTAATTTAGCAACCTTATCGTAATCTTCGTTATCCTCTTCTTCCCCGATATAAGAATCACAAAACTTCTGTATAATATTAAAAGTGTCATAACCACTTAAAGTTAAAACTGCATTTTTGATATAATTACTGTAATTTCCCGTTGCAAAAAAATCGCCAATTTTTTCGCCGTCGAAAAAGAAGAAATCAAATAAATTTGGGGGAATGATTGAGAACAAATAGTTCTGAAAAAAATCTAGATTCTTGTCAGCAAGAAGCTGATGATCTTTGTATACGGTATAACTTTCCTGAAGTCGCTTTTCGATAAAGGACCATTCGCGACGGATAGTATATAGTGTGTGTACACGATCCGTGGGGAGGTCAATCTCTACTTCGACATAGGCCTTCACATTATCAGATAAAAACGCATCATGGTTGATCAGCTCTTTGATTCGCGCGGTATAACGGTTGTTTTTGTCTTGAAAGCGGAAACACTGAGGCCCATATAAAGCCAGTTTGATAGCGGTGAAAAAAGAGGTCTTTCCTGCACCATTATTTCCACCAATCAGAACAATATTTTGCTTATCGTGGGTGTCCAATGTAATCGTATTTTCTCCCACATAAGAGCTGAAATTATAGAGTGTCACTCTGTTGATCTTCATTCCTGGTTCCTTCCTGCACATTCACCAATTCAGCTTCCTGAAGCCATTGCTGCGTAACAGCTTTTCGGAGAGAGTCGCGAAGAATGCGAGTATTCGAGAAAAATTTGGTTTTGTTTGTTCTAAAAATCATGCTTTTCATCAGGTCCATAGGAACCAAGAATTCATCGGCATACATTTCCAGCTTTTTACAGGTTTCTTCATCAAAGACAGGATGTTTTAATTCGTCCCAAGGCAAATGTTCTCCCATTTCATCATAATAGAGATCTACCAGTACACGACAACTCAAATCCTGCTCTTCATCCCAAATGCGGTCAATCGCGCGAAGCTCATCGATAGTGATAAGCTCATAGTTCATCTGCTTCTGCGTCTGCAGAAGACGACGCAAAATCATTTGACGAGCTTCCCAGGTAAACGGACCAAAGCCAAGCTGATTTTGAGAAGTGCGATATACGCTTCCATCACGGCGTTTTTTTTCACGATACTCAGGTACATCACGAATACTCATGAGCCATTTTCTGAATTCGGCTAGCGGAATCAATTCACGGTGTCCAGAGCGGATGAAACCATTCAAAGAACGATCTTCCTGTACAACTGTACAAATCCAGCATCCAAATCTGGACTTACCACAAGACTGTTGCTGATCATCTTTGGAAGAATATCCCGCAAACGGGCACTCACCGCTGTCTGCATCGGAATACAATTCAATTAACTGAGAATTATCTCCCCCCCAAGCATTCTTTCGATTATTGGACATCAAAATGTCCCAGACATCATCGGTAGATAAAGAAACGATAGGGGGATATACATAGGCTTCTTTGATCGTTTCATGGCGATTCAAAAGGCGATCTGCCAATTCTCTGCCTTCGATGCGCCGCTTTCTGGCAGCACTTTCAGCCTTACGCACGCCCAGAATAAAAACGATCTCTGTATGTTGTTTCTTAATGATATTTTCTACAAACTGTCCACTGGGAGCAATCTTCAAACGGTCGGTGCACCAACGGAATGTGCCGTTTAAACGCGGCGTTGGAAAGCCTCTTCCAATTACATTGGCCCAGAAAGAAGTGTCTGGATCTGGGGTTACCTTATTCACAGAGAGTGGTAAATGATCCCGTTTGGCTGCTTCTCGCAATAATTGAAGCATGTTATCTAAGTAGATTTCAATCAGTGGGTTTTCCACAAGCGTATCGGATGAAACAATATAGACTGTTTTGTGTCGTTCCTCAGGGTGTAAATTCTTCAACATTTGGTATACCAAATGCACAACAACCGTAGAGTCTTTTCCTCCACTATATCCAATAACCCAAGGACGTTTATCCGATTTGTATACGTACTCTATTTCTTCAAGTAGGCCCTTGACCAAAGGCTTCCCATTGTATTCTTTCATGTGTGACCTTTGCTCCCTTTAGAAGTCTTTGGATTGTATAGGAAAATGGAATATATTTCTCATTATAAAGAAAACAATATCCTTTCCTATACTATATTATTATTTAGTATATCATTTTACCGAAAAAAAATCCACCTTGACGGGTCAAAAAACTACACCTTGTCCCCGCGCCGTTAAATTCATGATAATCTCTTATAATTTCTTTTGAATAGAAGTGACACAAATATTGTTAAACGAGAAAAAACATCGTTTTCATGCATACGATCTGGAAAGGTAGTTCTATACAGACATTTGAACGCATAGCCACGACTACGGATATCCACTATTCTTCAAAGCGATTGCCAACGGAATATGGACATACACAGACACGCTAAAACGCCAATAACAAAACAACATGCATTGCGTATATATCCACGAGCTCTGTCCAATTTTCTGAACAAACCAAGACACATGAAGCTAGATTAAACTTTACAAACTTTCTATTTCGGACCTATATAATCAAAGCTATTAAAGAAGTGGAATTTCCTTTTGAAATCATTTCCATTTATTTACATTATAGCATTTTGTATGTACGTTAAAAGGGACTCAATTGTGTATCCCCTTATCAAAATAGAAAACGTATGATTCAAACTATGTATACCTTCTGAACTAAACATAAAATAATATTTATTTCCTAATTCTTGAGGTAAATGTGTCTATCAGCTATCGCAACACTCCTCTGACGAGATCCAGAAGGTACCTGAATCCGCACAGGCCGCTGGCCGTTCACACTGGTAGCCATCAGTAATCTGGACTGGAATCACGACATATTTTTTGAGACTATCCACAACTCCTCATCGGGAAGATTAAACAACAGAGAGCGAAATTAACGAAGTCCCTTGTTGGCGAGGAATCACCAGGTACTCTCTGGCAGAGCTGTGGTTGTTTGCTCTTTATGCCACCTATTTAGATAGATCTATTTTCCTTTATAAAAAGTATATCCTGTTCCTACGGTTTTCCGGAACAAAGAAGTACATGTTTTCCTATGAACTGAAGAACCAGCTGAAGCATATGTATTTCTGCCAAATCCGAGTAATTAGCGGTAAAACACACAGCTACAGGCCTTTGTTAGTTCCTGAGTAGGTAAGGTAACTCCTCCTTCCGTCAGGCTGTGTTCTTTGTATAGACGTGTTAAAAATTAGTATGTCTGGCTCGAAAAAACACCTTGCTTCTCAGGTACAATACCCCAAACACAAAAAAGCCCTTCTGGATAAGCGGCACAGAATACCGTAGGTTCGAGTCCTGTCATCATAGTATTTCTTCTTTCACTGTGCTATAATCTCTGTAATAAGCCAAACAAGAAAGGGCATATCGCGACATTATACGTTTCATATCTTGATTGCAAACCGTTTGAGGGAAGGTTTATTATCATGGCTATTCTATACTTTTCCGATATTCTAAAAAAAGTTGGGTTAGAACCCGCAAAAGTGAAATTGATCCGGCATGCTTTAACAGACAAAGGCTTTCGGACGTGCTATGATCAAAAGATGGTCTTGGAATACACACGTCAACAAAAATGTAGTTTCAGCAAGGGTTATGACTATTGGTGCGTATTTATCAGCGGAAAAGGAACCTTAGCTAAACTATTTGCTTGTTATAAAGTCAACGGCAGCGTCCCGGACACCCCTGATGTCATGCCGCAAGGCTTTCCCTATCCCGAATGGTTCCGAGGCGAAGGCGCTTATTTCGATTTGCAATATGTCGATTTGTTGCAGGACTATGAAAACAGACTAACCATTGATTGGGGCAGTTCTACACGCATGTGGCATCAAAAAGGAACAACCGAAAAGCCCATTGTTTCCATTCAAGCAGACGAAAAGAAAGTATTCTCTGGCTTTGAAAACTTAATTCTTACCTATGATAATTTAAAAGAAATCATTTCCAACCCAACCGTTTATGAGTCGTGGCACACCGCCCTCTCTTCGGTAAATGCCATTTATTTAATCGTTGATCGAGAAACCGGAAAACAATATATTGGATCAGCATACGGAAAAAATGGCTTACTTGGGCGCTGGACTTGCTATGTAAACTCACTCCATGGACATGACAAATTGATAAAAGAGTTGATCTGTGCTTATCCCGAAAGATATCACCAATTTCAATTCTCAATTCTACAAATTTTGCCGAAAACAATTACCGATGATGAAGTAATTCAAATTGAGCGCTTGTACAAGAGAAAACTTCTCACCATCCCCTTTGGTTTAAATGATAATTAAAAAGACAATACAAGGAGCACTCTCTTATGATTCGAGAAATCTGTAAAGACGAAACTTTCTTAGCCCAAAAGGCCGAGCCTGCAACCCCGGACGATCTGTCCATCGCTGCCGATCTGCTGGAAACCCTGGAACACCACAAGGACGGCTGTGTCGGCATGGCGGCCAACATGATCGGTGTCAACAAGCGCATCATCGCGTTTGACAACGAGGGCACCTATATGGTCATGTTCAACCCAGAAATCGTCAAGAAATCCCAGCCCTACCAGACCGAAGAGGGCTGTCTGTCGCTGACCGGCATCCGTCCCACAAAGCGCTGGCAGTCCATCAAAGTGCGCTACCAGAATGAAAAATTTCAGGAGCGCTTCAAGACCTTCACGGGCTGGACGGCGCAGATCATCCAGCACGAAATCGACCACTGTGAGGGCATTATCATCTAAAAGGAGGCTCGTCCATGTTCCAAAACCGTGTTGTCGTCGTGACCGGCGGTGCCAAGGGCATCGGCAAGACCATCGCGGATGAATTCCGCAAGGCCGGTGCGCACGTATGCGTGATCGACCTGCTGGAAAACGACTATTTTGTCGGCGATCTGGCCGATCAGACCGTGCTCGATGCCTTTGCAGACAAGGTCATCGCAGACTATGGCCGGGTAGACGTGCTCGTCAACAATGCTCTGCCGCTCATGAAAGGCATTGACGAATGCACCTACGAACAGTTCAACTATGCGCTGCGCGTCGGTGTCACCGCACCGTTCTATCTGACCAAGCGCTTTGCGCCCTATTTTGCGCCCGGTGCATCGGTCATCAACATTTCTTCCTCTCGCGACCGCATGAGCCAGCCCCAGACCGAGAGCTACACCGCGGCCAAGGGCGGTATCTCCGCGCTGACCCACGCGCTTGCGGTCAGTCTTGCGGGCAAAGTCCGGGTTAACTCCATCTCTCCCGGCTGGATTGACACCGATTTCACCGTATATGACGGCGCGGACGCTATCCAGCATCCTGCTGGCCGAGTGGGCAATCCGCTGGATATCGCCAACATGGTGCTCTTCCTGTGCTCGGACAAGGCAGGCTTTATCACTGGCGAAAATATCTGCATTGACGGCGGTATGACCCGTCAGATGATCTACCACAACGATTTTGGCTGGAAATTACAAACAGACTAAAGACAAAGGCCGTCTGCGCTGATGCACAGACGGCCTGCTTTTTTACTTTGCCCAGTGCTGAACCGCATCGCGCAGGAAGCGGGCACAGCCCGGAACCTGACGGTCATAGTAGGCGATGAATCGCTCGTCTGCTACATAAAGCTCTGCGATTCCACGGTGCTTGGCCGGGTCGTACCGGTTGCCAGTGATGGTCAGCCAGCGGCGGTGCAAGTCGGTAATCGCCCGTCCTTGCTCGCTCTGCGGGGACAATCCAGCCTGCACGGCATCTTCCAGTCGGTTCTGGATCTCCTGCCCCAGATTGCTCCATTCCTCATACTGCGCCTGCGTCAAGCCCATGACCGCAGCGTGTGCCGCGTCCACCTGCTCATCTCCATATTTGGCACGAATTTCCGCCCCGTAGGTCTGTTCGTTATGCGCTACGACTCTCTCCTTGAATGCTTCAAACTTCTGTGCGTCGCTCATGATCTCATTCCTTTCCTGTGCTCTGATGGTGTCTTTCACCGATCGAATCAGTGCTTGCAGCCGTTTCTGCTCGGTCTCCAAAGCGGTCAGGTGACTGCGCAGAGCAGCTAAACGGTCAAAGGAAGGATTGTCCAGGCATTCTTTGATCTGTGCCAGCTCCACCCCAAGCGCACGGTAATAGAGAATGTCCTGCAATCGGTCGACCTCTGCCCCGCTGTAATAGCGGTAACCGCTCTCCGCCACCCGGCTGGGCTTGAGCAGACCAATCTCGTCGTACCAGCGCAGGGTGCGGGTGGTCACCCCGGACAGGCGCGACAGCTGCTGAATGGAATATTCCATGTTCATCCCTCCTTACCGACAGTGTAACAGTTGACGGAACGTCAAAGTCAAGAGAAAAATATATTTCTTTCGGAAGATTTCAAAATCTGGTATACTGATGGCAGCACAACGATGAGAGGAGGCCATCTTATGTTTGGACCAAACCCCGACGCCATTCACCCGAACGAATCCATTCCCAGTCTTTGCTATATCAAAA
This sequence comes from Butyricicoccus pullicaecorum, assembly GCF_002160355.1. Taxonomy (NCBI): domain Bacteria; kingdom Bacillati; phylum Bacillota; class Clostridia; order Eubacteriales; family Butyricicoccaceae; genus Butyricicoccus; species Butyricicoccus pullicaecorum. Next base: position 49,780 of record NZ_NFKK01000017.1, on the reverse strand, counting down.
ACGTCATCACTCGCCCCAACATTGAGATTGGTGCGTACACTTACTATGACGATGCCGCGACCGGAGGCGTGGATTTTGAGTCCCACGTGACCCATCACTATGAATTTATCGGTGACAAACTCATCATCGGCAAGTTCTGTGCCATCGGCAAGGGCGTAGAATTTGTGATGAACGGAGCCAATCACCGCATGGCCTCGGTCACAACCTATCCCTTTAACATCTTCGCACACGGATGGGAGAAATGCACGCCGACGCTGGACGAGCTGCCCTTCAAGGGCGATACCGTAGTGGGCAACGACGTGTGGATTGGACAGAATGTCACAGTCATGCCCGGTGTGCACATCGGTGACGGTGCGATCATCGGTACAAATGCGGTCGTTGCCAGCGATATCCCGCCCTACACGATTGCAGCCGGAAATCCCTGCCGTGTGATTCGTCCCCGCTTTGACCCGGAACTGACCGACTACCTGCTCGCGCTGCGGTGGTGGGACTGGGATGCGGACAAGATCTTCCGCAACTTAGAAGCCCTGTGCAGCGGTGATCTGACCCAGATCCGCAAGATCGTCCCGTAATGGACGCAGACAACGTTCGTCATTATCTTTTTATGCGAGGTATCCCCATGGAACTCGGTCTGACCTTCCCCTTACAGCGTTTTCTCAAACAAAAAACCGACTACGGTACCCAACCCGACCGCCGGTACTGCTGGGACGCGCACGTCATCGACCTGCGCGGATGCAAAAGTCTGCTCGCCGTCCACTGTCACAGCCGGTACACCTTTGTGTGCTTCGACGTGTCCCCGCTCGCGTGGCGCGATTTGCCCGCGCTCTTTGAAACCGGACTGCGCGACAGTCTGACCGCTGCCGGGTTCACCCAGCCGGTCATCGACGGCTATCTGTCCCGCGCAGGTGCGCTTTCCCTGACCCGCACGCATGGTCGTCGGGAAGTCGCCTTCCTCAACCGTGCATGGGATGACGTGCTCGCGCTCGACATGGCCGTGGACACCGCTACGCAGGTGCAGCCCCTGCTCGATGCCGCCGTCAACGCCCGTCCAAGCCGCTGCGTTGGCTTCGATGGACTGGGCACGGCTGCGTCGCGCATTGCATGTTCCCTTTCGGGTGACTGAATGCCATTTTACAGACAAAAACCGCCCTTGCAGGCGGTTTTGCTTTTGTTTTAAGGAAATACACTCACAGACCGGTCTGCACCAGACGGTCTGCCAGAAATTCGCGCAGTTCGGGCAGCGTGCCGGTAATCAGGTCGCGCTTTTGCAGAACGGTCACCGACTCCGCATAAATGGGCAGCATCAAGTCCTCTGTCTCGATGAGATAGGTTAGCTGCGTGAGCGGTACGGTGTACTTCTGGTCGGGCTGGTCGAGCGTCTCCATCATAATCTCCTGCTCGGAAATGGTGAATCGCACCTGCTCCATCGTCTGCGGGTCGGTTTCTCGCGTGAGCAGCTTCTGTGCTGCGCGATCATAAGCAGTCACACGACGGCGTCTGCCTGTAAACAGGCATACCAGACCGAGCACGGCCAGACCAATACCCAACGGCAGCAGATTGCCGAACTCTTGCGGACTGCCATGTCCCACAACGCACAGGAAGAATGCGCTGAGCATGCTCAGTACACCAAGCAACATGCGCTGATACTTCCACAGCACAACTATGCCGCATGCAACTCCCGTCGTTCCGGCAATCAGCAGAACATACAGCCCGGCGGGATCGGTCACAGCCGGGATGAGCAGCAGCATACCCAGAAACCAGTCGATCAGTCCCAACACCGTACGCCGTCTGCGGCGTTTTCTGCGCACCTCTGCGGGTGCTTTGGGCACTCGGCGCAGCCGGTCGACCAAACGCCAAGTACCCGGGTACTTGCGTCTGGACTCCTGCTCATTATAAGCTTCCAGCGCACAGCTAACCTGCGGCATCAGGGCTGCGGTATCCATCGGGCTGATTCGGAAGACAAATTCAGACGACATGGCGTGGCCTCCTTGTACGCTCAAAAGGTTATTTTTATGATCTATCTGCAAAATATTCCTGTAAATATGAAATAGTATATCATAGGTTTTTATCCACTTTATGAAATTTTTGCAAATTATATTTCCCGTGTTTTGTCTTATATCATCGGTTTTTCGTCACATTTTTCCTGCATTTTTATCTGAAAAATGGCAGAAATTCTCATTTTGTTCTTTCAATCGCTCACAGCGCATGTTACAATGAACAAAATACCGTGCGCTCTGCCGCGTGTCGACTGGAGGCCGTCCCTCATGCAAGAAAAATCTGACTCCCGCTCATTTACCGCCGTCTGGCTGTGTCTGTTCCTGTTCAGCGGCTTGTTTGCCGTGCTGCAAGCCTTCATCCTGCCCCCGCTCCATCTACCCCAAGGCATTATGTTCATGCTGTGTTCCTGCCTGGCCGCCTCTCCAATTCTCTGCTACGGCAGCCGTACCGGTGTCTGGCGACTCTATCCGGTGACCGGCACACAGCGTCCCCCGGTGCGCGTCTTTCTCTATCTGTTCAGCATCATTCTGATTCTCAATCTGCTGCTCTCTCTGTGCACGCCTGCCATAGAACACGCGCTGCGTCTGGCCGGCATCGGCCTGCGTGAGGTCACCATCAATACAGCCTCTTCCCTGTCGCTGACTCTGTACGTCTGCATCGTTGCCCCAATCGTTGAGGAACTGATTTACCGCGGTGTTATCCTGCGCAAGCTGCTGCCCTATGGCACGCATCTGGCAATCGTGCTGCCGGCGGTGTGCTTCGCACTGATGCACCACAATTTCTATCAGGGGCTGTCCGCTGTACTGGGTGGTCTGGTCTATGGCTTTGTCGCCCTGCGCTACTCGCTCGCCGCGTCCATCTGTCTGCACATCGCAAAAAATACCGTTTCAACCGTGCTTCCGCTGCTCGAAAAGGGCGGCGAACTGGGCGCTTGGGCCACGCTTCTGCTCTTCTTCATCGCCGGCGTTTTTGTGCTGATCGGCTCTATCGTCGTCATCCGTCGTAAGTCGTTCCGGCTTCCGCAGTCTGTGTCCTTCCCCAACCAGCCGCGTGCCATTCTGTCCCATCCTGCGCTCTGGCTGGTCCTGCTGTTTGACACGGTGATGCTGATTGTGCTGAGCTTTACCCACGTGTAACAGCATCTATATCACAAAAACCGCCTTTTCAGGCGGTTTTGTTGTCCTGTCATACATTTTGATCGGCGTAAGTCTGTCTCAACCGTTCTAAAATCTCCTCGTCTGCCGGGCAGAAGGCATACTGTCCGATTTCATCCGCAGTGATCCAGCGAATGTCATTGTGCTCGAGCATCTGCGGCTCACCCTCCACGATGGAGGCGTGAAAAAGGACCAAGTGGACGGTAATGTCCGGGTAAGTGTGCGTGACTTCCATAAACGGCTTGCCGACCGACACCGTAACCCCAAGCTCTTCCCGGCACTCACGCACCAGCGCTTGTTCCCCGGCCTCTCCCGGCTCTACCTTTCCGCCGACAAACTCCCACAAAAGCCCCCGCGCTTTATGCGCCGGTCGCTGACAGATCATAAACTCTTTGCCCCGCCAAATCAGGGCAGCTACTACTTCGGTCACCATATTTTTCCTCCGTTAGTCGTTCTTTTTCTCAATTATACGGCCTTTTTAGGGAAAAGGAAATAGAGAAGAGTGAAGAAGTAAAAATCATCCCTTCACTTATTACCGATTCCCTATTACTTCTTACTTCCAAAAATCGACTTCTCCGTTTTCACGGAAAAGCGAATCGAACATCGCGAATAAGCAAAAAAAAAACGACAAGCTCCTTGCGAAACTTGTCGATTTTTGGTGGACCTGGAGGGATTCGAACCCTTGACCTCTCGGATGCGAACCGAACGCTCTCGCAAGGTGGTAAGTTTTCTGCCCACGGACTGCGGTGTATGGTTTGATAAAAATGCTGGACGAGGAGCAGATGCAAGAAACACTACCCCCAGTTTTTCAATAAGGAGGGAGTGGACAGCAAGCTTATATGCGTAGAAGACCAAAAGTTATTTTTTTGCCATGACAAATTTGTTCTTGACAAGGAAAGGCGGCCTGGTGTATAATGGGAATAATTCATCAGGGTAAAATTTTTTTAGAAAGTTATTGTTATTTATTAGCCGTGACAAAAGAGGTGAAAGGATGAAATTGCAGGACCTTGCGAGTGTTCGCAGCGGCCTGGTCTTGTCGAGAAAACAGGCCAAAGAGCCAAGTGAGTATCGATATCCCTTGATTAATCTGCGGTGTATCCAGCAGGAAGGGACAATTCAATTAAAAGAGGCCGATATTTATGAAGCAAAAGAACCGCTGAAAGAAGAATACCTCTCGCAAAGCGGAGATATCATTGTCCGCCTTACAGCTCCCTATACAGCAGTTCTGATTGATGAAACTACATCTGGAATGGTGGTTTCCTCAAACTTTGTAGTGATTCGAGTTGAAGATAAGAGCCTGTTGCCGGAGTATCTTTTTTGGTTGCTGAATACAGAAAAGATAAAACGAAAAATTTATGAGAATGCAACCAGTAATATGCTTGGCGCAGTTAACGCAAGATTTTTAGCTGACTTTGAATTGGCCCTTCTTTCCGTGGAGGATCAGCGTAAAATCTCCCAGTTCAATCTGCTGGCAAAAAAAGAACGCCAATTACTTAGGATGTTGGCAGATGAAAAAGAAAAGTATTATGCTGGTGTACTGAATCAGGCGTACAAAAGAGCAAAGAAAGGGAAATGAAGATGACAACCAGAAAAGATATTGAACAGGTCCTGTGGAACGCCTGTGATAGTTTCCGCGGCAAGATCGACAGTTCCCGCTATAAAGACTATATCCTCTCTATGCTGTTCGTAAAGTACCTCAGCGATGTTTCCAAAGAGAGGCGCGAAGGGTATATCAAACAGTATGACGGGGATATGCGCCGGGTGGAACGGGCCATGAGCCGGGAACGCTTTGCAATGGACGAGCAGTCCACCTTCGACTATCTCTATGCCAACCGGAACGATGCTGAAATCGGCCAGAAAATCAATGTGGCATTGAACCATATTGAGGAACATAACAGCGGAAAGTTGCGCAATGTATTCCGGGCCATCGACTTCAACTCCCAGGTAGACTTCGGTGAACCCAAAGAGAAGAACGCTACCCTGCGCAACTTGCTGGAGGATTTCAACGGTCTGGATCTGCGTCCCAGTCAGCTGGGTTCCGCCGATATCATCGGAGATGCCTACGAGTACATGATTGCTATGTTCGCCTCTGATGCCGGAAAGAAGGGAGGCGAGTTCTTCACGCCAAGCCAGGTCTCTGAGTTGGTGGCTTCTCTGGTTCAGCCCAAAGAGAATGACCGAATCTACGACCCCACCTGCGGCAGCGGCGGTTTGTTGCTGAAAGCCTATAAAAAAGTACCCAGTGGCAAGGTGGCTATCTATGGCCAGGAGCTCAACGCTCAGACCTGGGCTCTCTGCACTATGAATATGTTCCTGCACGGTGTGGATGACGCCAGGATCTGGCAGGGCGATACTCTCTCCAATCCTCAGAATGTTGAGGATGATAATTTAATGAAGTTCCAGGTTGTGGTGGCAAATCCGCCGTTCAGTCTGGATAAGTGGGACAGTGGATTCCTCTCAGAGGCCGAAGCGGACAGCAAGGGAAAGAAGAAAATGTCCGCTGAACTGGATCAATACCACCGTTTCGATTGGGGTGTGCCTCCTACTTCCAAAGGCGACTACGCCTTTGTGCTGCACATGCTCTCCAGCCTGGATGCGGAAAACGGCCGCATGGCAGTGGTGCTGCCCCATGGTGTTCTGTTCCGTGGGGCCAGCGAGGGAAAAATTCGCCGTCAGTTGGTGGAGATGAATCTGCTGGATGCAGTCATTGGCCTCCCTGCCAACCTGTTTTACGGCACCGGTATCCCTGCCTGTATCCTGATATTCAAGAAGAACCGGACATGCCGTGATGTGCTGTTCATCGACGCCTCTGGGGACGGGAACTTCGAAAAGGGTAAGAACCAGAACATTCTGCGGGACAGCGACATCACCCGCATTGTCAATGCCTATCAAGCACGACAGAACGAGGATAAGTATAGCTATGTGGCCTCCTTCGACGAGATTAAGGAGAACGACTTCAACTTGAATATCCCCCGGTATGTGGATACCTTTGAGGAAGAAGAACTGGTGGATATTGAAGAGGTACAGCGGAACATTGCTAATATTGAGGCAGAACTGGCCCAGGTTCAAGCACAGATAAAGAAGTATCTGAAAGAGTTGGGGCTATAAGGAGGATAACATGGAGCGTATTAAAGATATTATCGTTGATGATAACTCTAATGTGCGTGTATATTTGCTTAAAAAGAAGGGGTATAAAGGCCAATATGAAGCCGTTGTGTTTCCTAATGCACTGGATCAAAAAATCAAGGAGACCTATGCTACGAATTATGAGCACTTTTGTGGTGAAAGAAAGATTGCAGAATACGATAGTGTGCATAGTGAAAAAGGAACAATTAAAAAAATACCACTGGCTGACCTGCCGTATTGGAACAACATGATAGTTGCTTTATCTACCGCTGATCAGAATGGAATTATTTTAAATAAAGAGAATTTTACTGACAATTATGCTGCCATTGTATTAGCCTATGAGAGAGTAAAAGATGATCATGTTGAGAAAACTTATTTAATTGCGCAGTATCGTAAAGTTGAATCATGGTATAAACGTAGTGTAAAGTTCGGCTTTGTAGCAAACACCATTAAACAGAAGGATGAAGAGATTTTTGTACTTAATGGTTGTATCGATACTGCAATTGTTGCTGAAGATGTCTTTGTCCTTCAGGAGACAGCTTTTGAAAAAGTATTTAGTTATTATGAAAAATCAAAGCGTACCGTTGCCGCTAAGAAAGCTGAAATTGAAAATTGGAAATTCTTAGATAATCCAAAGTCGTTTTATGAGGATGTTGTCGGTAAAAAGGGTGCGACCACGAAACTTGCACGTGCATTAGAGAAAGCAGTTGGAGATTTTTCTGCTTTAGAGCCTGCAACAGTAAAGCACACTCTTTCTCAGTATGATGAGTTTAAAGACCTTGCTTATGATGAGAATGATTGCATTAAGTTTACTCCGTCCGTAAGGGATTTGATTATAGATATTCTTCGGCTAACATATGCACGAGATTTGTTTTCTGATAGTTTGGTTCATACCAAGGGGGTATAGTTATGCTCCGGAAGTTGGTGATGTATCTCTCTGCATTTTTACCGATGTTTTTGATTATGTGGATCAAAGAGATACTATTGGGAATCCGAAATGTGCTGGAAAAACCATGGAAGTATTCCTGGAAAAGTATTTATCTAAATCCATATTTGATTGGGGAAATTATAGTAATTTTTCTTATCGGACTAATATTATATTGTTTGCTGAAACGTAATCAAAGGACCAGCGTGTATACTATAACGCTTAAAACAGTAAAAAATCGGTCTGCGGAATACTATCTTGCATACTATTCGCTGTTTATTTTAGCCCTAATTGAATTTTCGCTAACAGATCCAATCGATTTGACGGTTTTATCACTTTTACTTCTTGTATTGGGTATTGTTTATATCAAAAACGATCTGTTCTTTATGAATCCTACAGTTAACATTTTTCAGAGCTATATCTATGAAGTCGAGTACGAGACACATCAAACTACTATATCAAAACTTATTATCTCTCCGGTAAAACTTTCAGAAGGGAACATCATAGATATTGATGTTTCAGAGTTTGAGTTTACCTTTTTTAGGAGGAAACATGAAGACAGAGACTAAACAGCGAATAGAGCAAATCCGGCACGGAAATGTTCCAGAGGGATATAAAAAAACAAAAGCAGGGATTCTCCCTGCTGATTGGGATGTGCATATGCTTGGAGATTGCCTTAGCCGTGTGGAGAGACCGGTGGAGATTAAGCCTAACGAATTGTATACGCAAATCGGTATCCGTTCCCACGGAAAAGGCCTTTTCTATAAAGAACCAGTTACAGGCGCAGTACTGGGAAATAAGTCTGTTTTTTGGATTGAGCCGGACTGCTTTATAGTAAATATTGTTTTCGCATGGGAACAGGCAATTGGAAAGACCACACAATCTGAAGTAGGAATGATTGGTTCCCACCGTTTTCCGATGTACCGTCCTGTAAACGATAGAGTTGATGTCGATTACCTGATTTCTTATTTTTTGACAAAGCGAGGAACTGATATTCTGGAGGCAGCCTCTCCTGGAGGAGCAGGGCGAAACAAAACTCTGGGGCAAGATCGCTTTTTAAAAAGCAAAATCATACTGCCGCCCATTGAAGAACAACGAAAAATTGCCGCTATCCTTACCACCCAGGATAAGGTGATTGAACTGAAAGAGAAGAGACTGGTCGAAAAGCAGCGACAAAAAAAGTATCTCATGCAGCAGTTATTGACCGGGAAAAAGCGCCTTCCGGGGTTTAGTGGACAATGGGAGATAAAAGGGTTTAATCAGGTTTTTACATTTGGTGCCACAAACACATTTTCAAGAGAATGTATGTGCGAAGATAGTACAGGGGTAAAAAATATACATTATGGTGATATACTTGTAAGATATGGAGAAGTTCTCAAACTGTCTGAACAAGAAATACCGTCATTGCTTTCGGATATCGGTGCAAAAATTACCACCTTTGTTGATGATGGAGATGTTGTTATTGCTGATACGGCTGAAGATTTGACTGCTGGTAAAGTAGTTGAGGTACAGGAAACGCATGGGAAAAAGGTTGCAGCTGGACTGCATACTATGTTGTGTAAACCTATAAAAGGTTGTTTTGCGCCAGGGTGGTTAGGCTATTATATGAATTCTGAAACCTATCACAAGCAGCTTGTTCCATATATAGCTGGAGTAAAAGTAATGTCAATATCTAAAGGTAATATTGTGAAGACACATATATTGGTGCCGCCTATTGAGGAACAAACCGCTATTGTTAAAGTTTTTTCCACTACTGACCATGAAATTGACCTGCTCCAGCGGGACATCGAACAAGAAAAACAAAAGAAAAAAGCTCTGATGCAGCTCTTGCTGACGGGCATTGTGAGGGTGAAAACATGACGGAAAAAGAATTGCAGGAACACGCCTTCAAAGAACTGCTAAAGAAGGTTGTGGATAACGGGCAGAATTACACGGAAAAAATGAAGTCTGACCTGAAAGAAATCATTGACCACGGCAAATCTCCTGAGGAGATTTGTGAAGCAACGCTTGCCTATTTTGCTATGTGTAGATGGCAGTGAAAGGAGGTGAACACGCATGGCAACCAATCCCCCCAGCGGTGACGGACATAGAAACGGAGCAGTAAAAGGACGTTCCCAAGTTTTAAACCCTAAAACCGGCCTGTATACAAAACGGAACACCGAAAACGGTCAGTTCATGGATGTTAAGACTACCGGTGGAAAGTTTAAGGGAGTCCGCAAAGAAAAGTAAATCCAGAGACAGGAGAGCGAGGCGGGATTTCCCGCCCCGCTATTCCTGCTTTTACTGATATTTCCGAAAGGAGGCAACCATGGACAAATCCCTGTACTTAGAAAAGAATATCAGCCAGCAGCCGGCCATTGATCTGCTGCGGTCCATGGGCTATACCTACATATCACCGGAGGACTGCGAGGCGCAGAGAGGCAGCCGATACCATGTGCTGCTGAAAGACATCCTCCGGGGCCAGCTGCGGCGGCTCAACCGCTATGCCTTCGCCGGCGCGGAAAACGAGTTCTCCGCCGCCAACATCGAGCGGGCTATGGAAGATCTGGACGAGCCTTTAACTGACGGTCTGATCCGCTCCAGTGAAAAAATCTATGATGCCCTGTTGCTGGGCAAAAGCTATCCAGAGACTGTCGGTGAGGGTAAAACCCTCAGTTTCAATCTGAAGTATATTGACTGGGAACATCCGGAGAACAACCTGTTCCATGTTACCGAAGAGTTTGCAGTAGACAGCCGGGACAAGATTCACAATGCCCGGCCGGATATCGTGCTGTTTATCAACGGTATCCCATTCGCTGTCATTGAGTGTAAAACGCCCCAGATCAGCGTAGAACAGGCTGTGGAGCAGAACATCCGCAACCAGCAAAAGGAGTATATCCCACAGCTCTACAAGTTTGCTCAGATCGTGATGGCGACCAATAAAAACGCTGTGAAGTATGCCACCACCGGCACGCCTAAAAAATTTTGGAATGTATGGAAGGAACAGGACACCGCTTTTCTGGAAGAGGCACTGGCCCAGCATGTGACTGGCCGGACCTCCACTGAACAGGATCGGAATGTGATTTCTCTGTTCAGCAAAGCACGGGTCATGGAACTGATCCGGTACTTTGTGCTCTTTGATGCCAATGTAAAGAAGATTTGCCGGTATCAGCAGTATTTTGCCATCAAAGAGATTATCAAGACCATTCAGCAGTCGGACGAAAAGGGCAACCGTCAAAGCGGCGTCATTTGGCATACTCAGGGCAGCGGCAAGAGCCTGACCATGGTTATGCTGGCAAAGTATATTTTAATGGAACTGTCCGACTGTAACCCGAAAGTAGTCGTTGTCACGGACCGTAAGGAACTGGATCGACAGATCGCCGCCACCTTTGCTCATACCCGTCTCAATCCGGCCCGGGCCACCAGCGGGCGGAATCTGGTGGAGCTGCTGAATAGCGGCAAGGCGGATGTGGTTACTACCATCATCAATAAGTTCAACACCGCTGAGAAAATGGAGCACAAGAATTTTTCACGGGATGTGTTCCTGCTGGTGGATGAGAGCCACCGTTCCAACTATGGCCTGCTGGCCACCAAAATGAGGGCGGTGTTCCCCAATGCCTGCTACATCGGCTTCACCGGCACGCCTTTGATGAAAAAAGAGAAGAACACCATGGCCAAGTTCGGAAAGCTGATCCATAAATATACCATTAAGGACGGTGTGGATGACGGAGCCATTGTGCCACTCATTTACGAAGGCCGCTTTGTGGAACAGAATGTGGACGAGGCAAATATCGACCTCTGGTTCAAACAGACTACCAAGCGGCTGACGGAAGCGCAGCGGGATGACCTTTCCCGGAAATGGAGCAGTATCCGCCGCTTGACCTCCACCGATGCCCGTATTAAGCGGATCGCTCTGGACATCAATGAGCACTTCATTGATGGGTACAAAGATACCGGCTTTAAGGCTATGCTGGCCACTAACTACAAGCGGGATGCAATTCGGTATCTGGAGTGTTTTGAGCAATTTGGGGATTTGAACTGTGCCGTGGTGATCTCACCGCCTGATCTGCGGGAAAGCGTAGACGATATAGACGAGGGTGCCGACGATAAGGTCATTGCCTACTGGAATAAAATGATGAACCGCTACGGTGACGCAGATGCCTACGAAGAGGCAATGAAGAACCAGTTCTGCGCAGGGGACATCGATATTCTTATTGTGTGCAGTAAGCTGCTTACCGGTTTTGATGCCCCCATCTGCCAGGTGCTCTACATTGACAAAGAGTTGAAAGAACACGGTCTGCTCCAGGCTATTGCCCGCACCAATCGTCTGTATGAAGGCAAGGACTATGGCCTCATTGTGGACTACCGTGGACTGATTGAGAAGTTGGATACCGCTATGGATCTGTACAGTGGCGCCGGGCTGGAGAACTTTGACAGTGGAGACCTGAAGGGCGTCGTGGTGGATGTCATGTCGTCTGTGGCTGGCCTGCGGGAAGCCTATACCCGGCTGACGGAACTGTTTACAGACTTGAAAAATCCACGCGACACTGAAGAAGTGGAAGTGTTTCTTGCTGACGATAAGAAGCGAGAGAACTTTTATAATCTCCTCTGTGCCTTTGGCAAAGCGTTGAATATGGTGCTGAATGCGGAACAGGCGTATGCAGCCATTCCGAAGGATGAATTGAAGCAGTATCAAAACACTTTTATCTTTTTCTCCAAGGTACGCCGTAGCGTGAAAATCCGTTACTGCGATGCCATTGATAACCGGGAATATGAGCCGCTGATGCAAAATCTTCTTGATACACACCTCTCGGTAGCCGGTCTGAAACAGATTACCAGCCCCATCGATATTCTGAACAAGGATGACTTTGAGCGGGAATTGGAGGAATTGGGATCTCTTCGAGCAAAGGCGGACGCTATTACCAGCAAGTTGACCCGCAGCATCAGCGAAAAATATCAGGAGAATCCCGCCTATTACGACAGTTTCTCCAAGCGGATCAAGGACGCATTGGAGCAGTACAAGGAAAAGGTGATCTCTGAGGCCGAATATCTGGCAAAGATGCGTACCATCATGGAAGACTATCACGCCGGAAAAAGCACCGTGACCTATCCGGAATCCATTAAGAATAATGTCCACGCCCAGGCGTTTTACGGTGTTCTGTCAGCGGTATTCGACGAAGCAAAAGAAGCGGAAGTTTCTCCTGATTTTGCTGCGGAGATTGCGGAAGAGATTACAAAAATTGTGGCCAACCACAGTCAAGTGGATTGGACCAACAACAAAACAATCCACGACCGAATCTCGCAGGATATTGATGACCTTTTTTATGACTATGAGAAAGAACGGGGATTAAAACTGTCTTTTGACACCATTGATAAGATCATCGAAAATGTCAAAACAGTAGCACTTCGGAGGTTTTGACAGCAATGGCGCAGGAAAGAACCGTTGTATATGGAAACAACGAGATCCACTACCTGCTGGAGCAGAAGCAGGTAAAAAATCTCAATCTGCGGGTTCATAAGGATTGTATGGTTTATGTTTCAGCTAATCCAGATGTCCCGGCTGAAAAAGTCGATGATTTTGTGGTAAGCAAAGGAGCCTATATTCGCTCAGCACAAAGAAAGTTTCGTGAGATGGCGCAGTATGCCCCTCAACCCAAGCAGTATGTCAGTGGAGAGACTTTCTATCTGCTGGGCAGAGGAGTCCGCCTGAAAGTGGAAAACAGTCTGCGGGACGCAATTTCCTCTGATGGGATATATCTTCATCTTTGTGTGAAAGACACGGAAGACTTTGCAAAAAAGCAAAAGATGGTGACCCGTTACCTGGATGAGCAGTGTCGATCCATTTTCGGTGAAATTATTTTGGAGACCTACCCCGTATTTCAAAAATATGGGGTACCGATGCCACAATTACGGATTCGGAATATGGAGACCAGGTGGGGATCTTGTCTGGCCAAAAAGGGAATTGTTACGCTGAATAAGAGGCTATTAGAAGCCCCACGCAACTGTATCGAATATGTTGTGATGCACGAGTTTTGCCATTTCGTTCACCCCAATCATTCAAAGCAGTTCTATGCGTTCCTAACGATGCTGATGCCGGACTGGAAACAGAGGAAAGAGACCCTGGATAAAAGCGCAACTTTCTGGTTGTAAAATATCCGCAAAGAGCTGGCTATTTTCCTTAACCTGTGCTATTGTGTCTTGCTACAAGGAGGCGAGGCACATGAACAAAACGCTGAGATTGTTGTACGATAGATTTTATACACCTCTGCCCATGGTGGAATCCGAACAGGAAGTGGAAAACTGCCACCGGCAGCTCATTGAGCGATTGGATAAACCTGAGCGGAAGTTGGTGCTGCGGATCATCGACGCCCAGAACCTGATGATAGAGCAACGCTCCGTGGATAGCTTTATCTGCGGATTCCGTCTGGCGTGGGAAATGGCAAACGAACTGAATCATTTTGAAATGAACAGGCATCCATCTCCAGTGGAAGAAGCGGAGATGGATGCCTGATGCTATCCCTACTTAATGACAATGGTGCCACCCAGCCGATACCGGCACAGTCCAAAGCCTGTTTCAGATCGCTCTAAAATGGTCTCCGGGATTTGTTTCAGATACTTCCGCCCAAAGCTGGTGGTGCCGAAGTATGCATCAAAATTGGCCACCGGCAGCACCACCCAGTCGGAATCCTCCGGCTTATTGGCAAGGTAGTAGGCTGCCAGCGTCTCCACCATCTCCACGGGAACGCCCTTAGGCGTGCGGCTGTGAAGTTGCTCTACCAATGCGGGTGGAAGTATCGGTTCCTCCGTCCGGAGCGGCCCCAGTTCCAGAGCCTGGGCCAGAAAACTGTCAAACCGCAGGCCCCACTGCCCTTTGGTGGTGGGGGCGAACAGGGGAATCTGCATCTGGATCACCTTGTCCTGCCAGGCCTGGTCAAAGCCTTTTTCAATGGCGGCACACTTCTTCTGGGCGCTGCTGGACACCCTCTCCGGTTTTTCCTGCACAAAGGTTGCCACCCGATGCACATGCCTATGAAACCATCCGCTGCCGTTTTCATCCACAAGGCTGGGGAATTCCGAATGAAGTTCCCCAAAATCACTGCCAAACTGCCACGCCTCCCGGGGCGTGGCTTTTTTGCTGTCCGGCACACTGCACCAGGCGCACAGGCCCCGCTTGGCATAGTCGATACGCTCCCGGGGCAATTCCGCCAAACTGCCGTCCTCATTATGAAACAGAAATCCTCTTGCCAGGATGGTCAGCACCCGGTTGAGCCCCTCGAAATCAAGGATGGTGTCGAATGTGAACCGGCCCAGATAGGTGGTGTCCTGCTTGTTCCGGGCAGTGTAGTTTACCACACAGGTGTAGTCCTGAAATTCTTTCCATTCATTCAGCATGGTCCACCTCCAGAACATGTTCCTCAATGTGGTCCGGCAGCAGATCCCACAGCAGGTTCCGCTTACCCAGGGCTACCATATAGGGCGCCGCCAGGCTGGGACGGACGATCTTATTCAGCAGCTTGCGGCAAACCCTGGACACCACGGCCCACTCGTTGCCGCTGAAGGAAGCAGACAGATAGGCCTCCATCATCTTCTGAAAGGCCGGGGAGTCCGCCGGGCGGCGGAGCTGCTTCCGTTCCCGTGCTGCCTCCAGATCGTCGACGTCACAGACCAGATCTCCCAGCAGACGGAACCCGCCGTGGCGGAAGTCGGTCAGAAGATCGTAGTAGTCCGCCGCCTCCGGCAGCCACTCCCGCAGAAATATTTCTCGCTGTGCTTCTGTCATCAGGTGCCACTGCTGTTCCACAATCGCCTTTCGCAGAGCGGCAATACGCTTCGGGGAGAACTGCTGGAAGAAGGCATATAGCTCATCGCTGTCGCAGACTTCCTCCTGTCCTCTGGCGTAGAGAATGCGGTCAACGTCCGTTTTTCGCTGCTGCCCCTTGGCAGGGGCACGGCAGGCCCGGATGCGGGAGAGGCAGTGCTCGTAGTCCCGCAGCAAGGCAGAAACAGAAGAAAGAATGTTCTCATCCAACTGTTTTTTCCAGTTTCGCTCTTGGGCGAAAGTAAATAACTCGCCGTCCTTTGCCGGTTTCTTCTGGATCTTGGGCGTGTTGCGTTCCAGCTGGCGGGCCAGCCAGGGCAATCGCTCCACCGGGGAGTCCACCGTGTCCCAGTCGATCCCGGCAAAGAAGGCATCCAGACGCTCCCGGTGGGTGGGCTCATACCAGGTGCGGCGGCGCTCCTCCGCACGCTCGGCCAGATATTTGTACTGGAGGAAAGGAGTGCGCTTTACCTTCCGTCCGCCCAGAAATTCATCCAGGTTAGGACGCACACCGGTCTTGGCCGCGTCGATCTCCAGCCCGCTGTAGATGGCCAGAGCCTCCAAGTCCCGGCGGCACCGCTTGCGCTCCTCCGGGTCGGCGTGGTCGTTGTAGGCGATGACGCTGCGATCCAGGGCAGCGTTGCAGATCTGTCCGATGCGTGCAGCAAAGGTGTTCTCTACCGTCTGAAAACGAGCCTGCCAGTCGTTGGCGTCGGACTTGGGCGCGGACAAGGATGGAATTTTCAGCAGGGGCAGGTTGGCGTTGTTGGAGAGCTGCTGATGGACATCGTAGTCATAGTTCCGTTTCACACATCGGTTCAGAATAGGATCGGCAATGGTTTTGATCAGGTCGCCGTCGTAGTCGGCGCCGCCCAACCGCTCCGCCGCCAGACTGTCAGCGGACACCATAACCACATCTGTGAGATGACCAAAATAGTGTTGACGCAGTTCATCACCCTCTGGATATACCGACAGCTGCAATTCTTCGTTCCGGGCGATGTGAGGGTTGCGGAGAAGGGTGCAGCTGTCCTCGTGGTCATAGGCTGCGCCAGGAGCAAAGAAGCTGTCCTCCGCAAAGAAATCTCCCATCACCTGATTGCAGAAGTCCCGTTCACCTGGCAGCTGGAACACACGGGGCGCAATTAACTGCCGCAGCAGTTCCAGCAGGTCACCGGAGAGAAAACGGTTATCCCCCGGCACCAGCAACCGCCCAACGGCGTAGCCCTTGAGAATTTTCCTGGCCTGTCCGTCCAACTGCTCCGCGTAGATAGGCTCACAGATAAACTTCGGATTCTTCTCCAGTACCCGGGCCATGATGTTCGCCCGGCTCCCTCTGGGTTGGCTTAGTCCCTGATGGAAATACGCCAGACGGTAGCGTTCGTTGGCTCGAAAGTTGAAATAGGTTGTCTCAGTGGCCTTGGTCAGCCACTGGCGAGAATCATCCTGCGGACTGTGGTCCCAGCCTTCCGGCAGGTCAGCAGGACGGAACTCCTCCGGCTGGATGGAGAGGGTGGAGAGAAATTGGTAGTTGAGCTCCACCAGCTTCTCCGGCTCTATCTTGCTCAGATTGGTAATGTACAGGGCGTGGTTGTAGTCCCGGAAGGTGTGCCAGTAGTCTTCCCAGGTCATACCGTTCTCCCGCAGCCAGCCGTAGGCCTTGAACTGACTGCGGGTGAGGATGATGTCCACACTGCGGACAGGGTGCGCCTTGCCCCAAATATCCACAATGCTCTGGGTGCCGCTGCGCTTCAAAAAGTCCTTGAAATCCACCTGATGGAGCATCCCCTTGATGTAGGGCATACGGATCTGGAAGGAGGTGTGGGTGTGGCTACCGCAGCAGGCCTTGTCCACCACCTGGGCGTACTCCTTGGAGATGAGACCTACGCCGTCAAAGCAGGTGATGTCCAGATCTTCCAGTGTATCTGCCCGGTAAAAGGTTCCCGGCTCATCTCCTTCCCGCAGGGTGATGACAGGGGCTCGCTCCACTCTCTTGGATGGATTGTCTATGACTATGACCCGATGTTTTTTGTCAATGCGGATGCCGTCCACCCGGGTTCCGCTGGAAAACATGAGACCGTTGTAGGCGTAGAGTTTGCTGAGCTGGCATCGGTTCAGTTTCATGTTCAGCATGATCCGCTGGCGCATGGGCTCATACAGATCTGCTCGGATGAAGGAGAGACGGGACTGACGGCTCATGCTGGCGGAGCGCTCAAAGGCCACATAGCGGTGTGGGCCGCAGCCGAAGTCCAGGGTAATCCCTTCGGGACGGAACATGTCCCTGGCCTTCTCCCGGCGGGCCTGCTGCGTCCTTCCGGTTCCACGCCGGTCAAAGATCCCGGCGAAGTCCATATAGAACAGCACATCGGAAAGAGCTGTGACTTTCTCATCGCTACGCTCTCGCCAGCCTTTCCCGTGGAGTTGGTACATCAGCTGGTGGAACATGGCGCAGCTGTCCTGCTCGTGATTGGCACCCGGTACCTTGCAGTGCTCGGTGGCACTGCGGTTCAGAGCAAAGGTGTAAACGCCGTCTTTCTCTGCGGCATAGCTCATCACTGCCCGGGCAGAGAGTTCGTAGATCTGATAGGTCGCCATTGGCTCACCTCCGTTTGCTCCATTCTACCATAAACCATTTCAAAATCAAAATGAATACTACTCCCACTTCTTTTGAGGTGGGAGCTTTTTGTATTCAAATTCTTGAAATGGAGGTACCAAACATGAACAACAAAATGAACCATCCCCTCATCACAGTGGACGGCAGGACCCTGATGGATCGTCCACTGGAGCCGCCCAATTTTGTGGTGGACACCCTGCTTGCACAGGGCCTGCACATCCTGGCTGGCTCACCAAAGGTGGGCAAGTCCTGGCTTGCTCTATGGCTGGCGGTGACAGTTGCCAAGGGAGAACCGGTCTGGAACATGACCACCAAGCAGGGCACCACCCTCTATCTCTGTCTGGAGGATTCCGTCCTCCGCATCCAGAATCGACTCTTTGAAATCACGGAGGATGCACCAGACAGCGTCCACTTCTGCACGGAGTGCGCCCTCATCGGCCAAGGGTTGGAGGAACAGGTGGACGCATTTATCGCCGCACATCCCGACACAGTGCTGGTCATCATTGACACCCTGCAGATGGTCCGTCCGATCCACGACGCCACCTACGCCAATGACTACCGGGATCTGTCTGTGCTTAAGCGGCTGGCGGACAAGCACGGCATTGCCATCCTGCTCATCCATCATCTGCGGAAAGAAAAGGCGGAAGATGTGTTCCACCGGATCTCCGGGACCACTGCCATCAGCGGCGCAGTGGATTCCAGCTTCACACTGGTGGAAGAAAAGCGGGGCAGCGGCAGAGCCAGACTGACCTGCGTGGGCCGGGACATCGAATACCGGGAGCTGGAGCTTCGACGCAGCGAGGAAAATGTGTGGGAGTTGGTTTCGGACAGCAGAGAAGAACCCGTGCTGCGTGAGGATCGGATCGTCATTCTCCTCTCTGCATTTATGAGCACAAGAACAATATTTATCGGCACTCCCACGGAACTCTCCGAAAAGATCGACCCTGATAAGTCTGAAGGGGTAACGCCCAAAAAGATTTCAAGGATGATCCTGCAAAGCGTTGAGGCCCTAAGGAAGAACGGAATTGCTGCAGTGATCCGCCGAAGCAACGGAAAGCGAGTGATTGAGCTGCGCCGTGCCGATAGTGTCGATTTGGAGGGTGCCGGAGAAATCGTCCCTATCGACCCTGTCGAGGCGCTGTGCGGTGATTTGCGGGCGGTTTCCAGGTGCGGCGAGTAAACTCCCGCAAAGCAAAAGAAACGCCGTGTTGGGCCGCTTGTGGCCGAAGGAGGAGCGCGGGTGTTCGGCGCGGGAGAATCACCTCCTTGGAGGTGGCCAGCATCGCGTTTGTCTGGTCACCGGCAAAGCCGCCGCCCGCCTTCCGCATAATTTCCGGGCAGAAGCCCGGACCCACTTTATCTGTGATTTGGAGGAAACGACATGAAAAAAGATATCAAGTTCAGTACCCGGATGGCATCCAAAGACCGGGAGGACATCAAGGAATTAGCGAAACGCTCCGGGATGTCCATGAGCGATTATGTGACGGCCTGCTGTCTGGGAAAGCAGGTTGTGGTCGTCGATGGACTGAAAGAAGTGCTCAAGGAGCTGAAGTCAATTGGCAGAAATCTGAATCAACTCGTCACCCTGGCACATATGGGACGCGTCACGGTAGTCAATCTGGACAGCGTACGCCAGGCATTCTCTGAACTCTGCGCCACTGTCCGGTTGATTCTGGAACGAAAGCGGTGGTAAAAAATGGCGATTATCAGCTTCACTAACTACAAGCGAGGACAGACCACCGGATGCATGGGAGCCGTGATGCGGTACACCATGCAGAACAAGAAAACCGAGTGTGACGGTAAACAGTTGGTCACAGGCATCAACTGCCAGCCGGAATCTGTCTACGCGGACTTCATGACCACCAAGCGGCTGCATCACAAAACCGACGGTGTGCTGTTCTACCACATGGTGCAGAGCTTTCCAAAAGGCGAAGCGGTCGATCCGGTCGCCGCTCATGCGGCGGCACTGAAGCTGGCTGAGTACTATGAGGGGTATGAAGTTCTGGTCTGCACCCACACAGACCGGGAACACATCCATTCCCACTTCCTCATCAACTCCGTTAACTTCGATACAGGAAAGAAGCTGCACATCGCAAAGGAGCAGCTCCAGGAACTGCGGCAGCGCAACGATCAGGTATGTATGGAGTTTTCTCTCCCTGTGTTCCAGCCCAAGGATAGGAAGCAGAAAACGAAAACTATGACGGTTGGCGAGTATCATACGGCCGCCCGTGGCCAGAGCAAAAAACTGCAGCTCATGAATATCATCAACGACTGTATGCGCCACGCCTCTAATCGTGCGGAGTTTATTGCGCTGATGGAGAGCGAGGGCTACAAGGTACGCTGGGAAACCTCCCGGCGGAACATCACTTACACCACACCCAGCGGCTGGCAGTGCCGTGACCGCCTGCTGTTCGGGGACAAATATCTGAAGGAGAATATGGAATATGAATTCAGGATCAGAGAAGAAATTATCTATGGACGAGCTGTTGGAAAAAAACCGTCCCGCGCAGATGGTACAGACTACGCAGCCTCCGGCGCAGGAGCCGACAACGCTCCTCGAAGTGCATCCCACGAAAGCGGAGTGGGAGGAACTGCTGAGCAGCCTCTACACACTGGGGGACCACACCGAGAGACAGACTGGCTATCTGAAGAAGAGCAGCGAACTGCTGGTGCAGCTCCCGACCCGGACGCAGATGGAGGAGCTGCTGAAAGCGGTGAAGCATCTGGAGCAGATGAACGAACAGGCTGGGAAGCGGAACGAGAAGCGTTTTTCTCTGCCCGGCATCAGACTGCCCAGACCGAGTCTGCCGGACATTCCATGGACCAGTCTGCTGTTGGGACTGGCAGCCCTGGCGCTGACTGGGCTGGTGCTGTGGGTGGTGTGGTCCAGCTTGGACACGCTCTGGAGCGCGGCCAGGGGCCTGCTCCTGTGATGGACGCTACCACTACGCACCACCAAACCGACAGCAAAGCTCTTCGGAAAGAGCGGCAAAAGAAAATCGCCCTCGGTCACAAGGAGGACGATCACGAAGAAGAACCAACTTGGCAGCAGACCATGTAAAGGAGGATGATCACATGAGTTATCAGCAGGCGATGTATGATCGGGAGCATCCCCGATACTCTGAGCCGACAGAATATATCACGATGGAAGTGGACGGACTGATTGTTGCCCTCCGCTTCAAAAACGCCGTTACACAACCTGGCACAGTGTCTGCAATTGAGCAGACGCTGTTGATAGCGCAGGACTTTGAAAATCTGAACAAGCCCGCTTGATTCAGTAGACTTTTTACCAGTAGTGTGGGATACTGTGTGTGCATATGAACCTTGACAACTGAATGAACAGCAAACCATATGCACCGCAGTCCTACACCAGAAAGGACAAGGTGCAATCATGGAAAAAAACAAAAGAGTATATTGCCTCTATCGAGTCTCTACCAAAGGACAGGTAGAAAAAGATGATATCCCTATGCAGAAACAATACTGCCGTGAATTTGCGGAAAGCCAGGGATGGACGATCATCAAAGAGTTTGCGGAAAAGGGCGTCTCCGGTTTCAAGGTGGCTGCCGCTGACCGCGACGCCATTCAGGAGATCCGCCAGGATGCCGAGGAACGGAAGTTTGACATCCTGCTGGTGTTCATGTTCGATCGCCTGGGGCGGCGGGACGATGAGACGCCCTTCGTGGTGGAGTGGTTCATCCGCAACGGAATCGAAGTGTGGAGCGCAATGGAAGGGCAGCAGAAGATGGACGATCATATAGACAAACTGCTGAACTACATCCGTTACTGGCAGGCCTCCGGCGAGAGCCTCAAAACCTCTGCCCGAACAAAGACACGCCTTTCGCAAATCGTGCAGGAGGGGAGGTTCCGCGGCGGGATCGTTCCTTATGGATACCGCCTGGAAAAGCAGGGGCGCTTCAATAAAAAGAATCACGAAGTCAACGAAATTCTGATTGACCCGGATGAAGCTGCGGTGGTGCGCATCATCTTTGAAAAATATGTCTATGAGGGATTCGGCGCACAGCGGTTGTCCCGGTGGCTATATAACAACGGCTATCTCAACCGAAAGGGGACCAACTTCGCCAATACCACCATCATCAAAATGCTGAAGAACATCATGTATGTGGGAATCCTGCGCAGTGGGGAAACACGCTCAGAAATCTTTCCGGAGCTGCAAATCGTTCCTCTGGATCTGTATGAGCGGGCACAGGAGTTGATGGAAGCCAGGACAATGCACCACAATGAGGTGCCTTTTAACTCCAAGGGGAAGGCGCTGCTCTCAGGGATGGTCTACTGTGCCCACTGCGGTTCTAAGCTGGTGCTGACCACAAGCAGCGGCAGACGCGCCAAGGGTGAGCCCAAACGGGAAACCCGTATCCGATACGCCTGCCACTACAAGATCCGCCATCCTCAGGACTGTGACGGACAGACAGGCTATTCCGGCGAGAAACTGGACGGCATTATTGATAAGATCGTCATTCAACTCTTTGAGCGGGTGAAGACTGCACCCAGGAGCCAGCTCATTCAAAAGCAGCGGGAGAAAGAACTCCAACTGGCAAACAGTTCAGTGGCGAATCTGGAGAAACTCCATGCCGCCGCAGAACGGGAGCTGGAGAGCTACAAGAAAGAGATCATCAAAACCATCAATGGGACTGGCAGTTTTGGAGCGGATATCCTCGGCGAGATGATAGAGGACACCCGAAGCAAACTGGCGGCGCTGGCCCAGGAATTGGAACAGGCCAAGGAAAAAGCGGCTGATTTGAAGAGCTCTGCCGTTGCCGTCCAAAAGGAGTATGACGAGATTATGTCCTGGGCCGACCTATATGCGGGGAGTAGTATCGAGGGAAAGAAGATGATCCTGCGGCAGCTCATTGAGCGGGTGAATATCGGAAAGAATTTTGAAATCGAAGTGGAATTTAAAATCAGCGTCACACAGTTCTTCGACTTCCTGTATCCCGAAGGGGACAAGAGTGTGTACTATCGTGCATCCTGAAAGTATAAAAAACTCGGGAGATCTCAAAACGAGATCTCCCGAGTGTGGTGGACCCGAAGGGGATCGAACCCTCGACCTTACGGATGCGAACCGTACGCTCTCCCAGACTGAGCTACGGGCCCAAATCAACAGTTCCAAAAGGGGAACAGAAGAATAAAGCAATATGAAATTATAGATGTGGCAGAAAACCGAACCCTTTGCTCTCCCAACTGAGCTACAGGCCCATAATATACAAAATTTCTAATCGGTTTTGCCAGAAAAAGGCTCCTAACAATTTTTAATTATACTCTCCCATACTCAATTGTCAAGGGGAACGCATCCCATTTTTCCCGACCTGTGCGGCACAAAAAAATCTGCCTATTTTGTCCGCCTCTGCCTTGCTTTTCCACGCCGTGAACCATATAATAAGTGTACCAAACCGATTGTGTCCAATTCAGGAGGGACGTATATGCACAACGACTGTATCGATGAAAATTTGACCGACAAGCAGCGCGAGCGTTTTCGTACCTGCTGGGTTCTGCTGGCGGATCAGTCACACAAAAATGCGCACATGTTCACGCTGCGCCCCTATCTTTACGAGCAGTTCTTTGCACCCGAAGCTCAGCGCGATGCTGTGCCGATGATTCTGGACGTGCTGCACATGATGACCAACCATCTGCCCATACTGATTCACTTCCACTGTGTCCGCCCCGATCATCCCGACGCGCCCGTGCTTGCCGACTGTGCCGAGGCCTTCGGTCAGGTCGTGCGCGACAGCGCCAGCCCCTCGTTCCTGCTCCATCCCGGCTCGCAGCTCCCGCTCGATCTGCTCGCCGCCATGCTCTTTGACCCCGACAGTGCCTTCCATGTCATCTGCTACGTTCCGCAGCGCTTCCTGATGGAAAAGCTCGCAGCAATGCCCTACGGCGGCTGTCTGTGGTATCTGTCCCACGGTCTGGGCCGCCTGCGAATGGATTACCTGTCCGGCCGTCCGATGCTGGAGATCGTGACCGACGGCGATGTAACCGCTGAGTTCCTCATGGGACGCATTACGCCCATGCTCTGGCGGCATGGTCTGCGGCTCGTGCTGCGAAAAGTATAAACCGGTCAAAAAAATTGCGCCGTCTGCGAGACGGCGCTTTTTTCATGCAGTTTGAGATTTTGCCGCGTGTCAGGTGAAGAGCGAAAATACACCCGAAGATGCAACCGCCATAATCAGACCAGCCGCGACAACACCGGCAGCGATGGAGAAAAACGCACGAATGGGCGGCATTTTGAGCAGCGCTGCGATGGCTGCGCCCGACCAGGCACCGGTGCCCGGCAGCGGGATAGCGACAAACAGGAACAGACCCCATTTTGCGTACTTTGTAATCTGTCCCTTCTTGCTGTTGAGCTTATTGGTGTACCAGGTTGCCGGTTTTTTAAATAGCGGCTGTCTGGCCAGCCAATCGAGCAGACGCTCAGCAAAGAGCAGCAAAAACGGGATGGGCAGCAGGTTGCCCAGAATACAGATGGGCAGCACCTCGGTCCAAGGCATACCGGCGGCAATGCCGATCGGCACCGCACCGCGCAGCTCGATGAGCGGCAGCATGGACACAAGGAACAGGGCGGTCTCTTTTCCCGCCGCGCCCAGCCATGTGAATAAACTTTCCAAACTTCAAACCCTCTCTTTATCCAAACATATTATCTATTTTAGATGGTATCAGAACGCCGGATGAAATGCAACGCAATTTTGTAAAAACTCTCTGAATTCTATCATTTGTTCCCCGGTTGACTTTGCTCTCTGTAACCTGTATGATGGGAACAGATGCAAATACGCTGTATTCGGAGGACTCTGCCATCATGTCTTGCTTTGATTTTGTCGTGACCGATCTGGACGGTACACTGTTCTACGATCGGGAAAATATCTGTGACCGTGACCGCGATGCGCTGCACCGCCTGAAAGCTCAGGGCATCCGCTGTGCCATTGCAACCGGCCGCGAACTAGACGCCGTTGTCCCGGCGCTCGACCGTCTGAATCTCTGGGATGACTTCACCCATATTATTCACTCGGGCGGTGCCGGTGTATACACGATCGCCACCCGCGAAAACCAGATGACCGGCATGTTATCCATCCAGACGCTGTGCGAGATTTTTGACCGCTATGTAGATCTTGGTCTGTCCTTCGTCCTGCCGATGGACGGCAAGCTGTACGTCTCGCGCCGCACGGCACTGCTGGAAAACGAAGCGCGCCTGCTGTGCTATCCGCTCGTTGAAGTTCCTGACCTCAAGACCATTATCTATAAACCCATGAATAAGATCGTGCTCAATGCACCGTTTGAGGACATCGACCGCGCCCTGCCCATCCTGACCGCAGACACCGACCCGCGCTATCAGTGGCATCGTAGCCACGATAACTACATCGACTGCTACGCACGTGGCATCAGTAAGGGCACGGCATTGACCGCGCTGTGTGAGACGCTCGGGATTGACCCTGCGCGGACATTGGCAATCGGAGATAATGAAAACGATATTCAGCTGTTGGATGCGGCCGGTACGTCAGCTTGTCCGGCAGATGGTACCGATACCGCCAAAGCGCACGCTGATTACGTGTGCTGTCCGGCACACGAGGGCGCGTTCGCCGATATGTGTGAACATTATATCTTTGAGAGAGAGTAAAACGACGCACGTGTCTTTCGTCCCGCCCGCAGGCGAAATGAAGCTTTCGCTCAAGCCTTTCTCGAAAGGCTTGCGGAGTCTTGAGGCAGAGCCTCAAGTCGCGTCCCGCAGGACGCGAAATCCCCTCTTGAAACCCGGTGTCCGGCCCGGGTTTCAATTCAAACATCAAAAAAATCGCTCGCCGCAGCGAGCGAAATTCTCTGAAAAGACCACCCTTTTGGGTGGTCTTTTCCATGAGCGCACTTTGTGCGCGAAGTATTGCGCGTCTGCGGACGCGCTTTTTTGTTCTTTTTGGTTGATTTTCGCAAAAGCGAAAATCAAAAGGGAGTTTCGCGCTCTGCGGAGCGCGACTCAGGGCTCTGCCCTGAGAACCCGCGGCCTTTCGAGAAAGGCCGGCGAAAGCTTCATTGTTTGGTGCGGTGCTATTCTTCTGCATAAATCCCATCCTGCGGCTGACTGACGTCGACTGCACTATCCTCTTCCGCCACAGTCTCTTCACTCACGCCCAGAACCTGTTCCGGGTCAATCGCTTCACCATTCGCATATAATTCCAAATGCAGGTGACTTTCCTGTCCGGACTCTGCGTAGCCGATTGTTCCCACCGTACCGATTACATCACCCGCACGCACGTTATCGCCTGCACTGACCTTCAAATCCTCGGCCAGGCACTGATACACGGCCTGTTTGCCGTCGGTCAGGTTGATGACAACCGTACCGCCATACTGTGCGTCGACCTCAGCCCGCTCGACGGTGCCGTCCGACACGGCATACACACGCATTCCTGACTGGGCGGCATAATCGGTTCCTGTGTGTACCCGCCAGTCGCCCATGGTCTCGTCCTTGACCAGCGTATCGCCCGAGAACGCCTTGAGCACCTCACCGTCTACCGGTCTGACCCAGATGGGTGCAAGCTGTTCGGCTGCGGTCTCCTCCTTGGGCTGCTCGGCCTCGGGCGCTGCCTCGGGTTCGGGCTCTGGCTCAGGCTGCACCGTCGGTTCGGTCGGCTCGGCGGGTATATCCACGTCGGGCACAGCAACCGGGGTCTGCACGGCGGTATCGCTGCTCGACGGCAGATAAACCGTCTGGTCGGTCTGGTCGCTCTCCCTTGCCGAAAAGAACAGGACATAACTGGAAACCGCGATGACAACCAGACAGATGGATAAAATGACATAGAAACTGCGGTCGGACTTGTTCGCCTGACCGGTATATCCCTGCTTGCGCATACTCTGAACACCTCCGGGGATAGTATCGGCTGGGCTGCGCCGGTTTATACCGGGTTTTCGCGAAGAAATCGACCGGTTATTCTGTCGAAATCGTGGTCAAAGTCGTACCCGGATAGTAATGTGCCAGAATCTCGTCGTAGGTCTGTCCCTGCTCGGCGCTATACTTTGCGCCCCACTGGCTCAGTCCCACGCCGTGACCGTAGCCGGTGGTGGTAAAGGTCAGGGTATTGCCGTCGATCTTGACCGTAAAATTGGTGGAATTGAGCCCCAACAGCGTGCGCATGACCGTTCCCTTGACCTCCACGCCGCCGAACTTCATGCGCACAATGCCGCCCGCCTCGCTGCGCTCGGAAGCCTTGAACCAGCCCGACGGGTCGCCCGACAGGTCGGCTGAGGGCAGGGTCTTTTCTGCGCGTGCGCGAATCTCGTCCGCGGTCAGCACGACCGCGTCGTAATACTTGGGGCAGGCCTCGCCGCCCGGACTGTCTACCGACTGCAAGTAGGGAATGTCACTGCCCCACACGTCGACCGCGCGTTCGGTCTTTTCACCCGCCGCAGAGCTGAACACTGCGACGATGGGCTCACCCTCGTAGGTCAGTACCTGACCTGCTGTATCCTCGACTGCCTGCCGGATGACGTCCTGGGCTGTATCCGCCTGCTCGCCCCAGCGCGCTGCGGCTTCGGTTTTGAGGTCGACGAAGGCGGCACAGTGCGCCGGGTCGTCGCACACATCAGCCTCTTCATGCTGTGCCGGTCTGCCGGTCTTTTGTTTATAGAGTGCGTAAGTACGGGCAGCGACCGCCTGGGCGCGGATGGCTTCGGTTGGAAAATCGGGCGAAATCTCGCCCGCGACCACGCTTACCACATAATCTTCCAGTTTCATCGTCCGTGCTTCGCCGTCCACCAGGACGGTGATTTCTCCATTTGCAACAATCGACTCGCCGGTTACCGTTTGTTCGCCCTCTGCCGGCGGGCTCTCGGTGATTTCTGCATCCGCTGCAACGCTCTCTTGCGGGATTGACAAGGGCTCTTCCTGCTCTAAAAGTCCGCAAAACACCGGAAGTATATAGATCACAGCCGTGAGAAGTAGTCCAATCACCAGCACTTTCCTCATTTTTTCCGCCCTCCTGACTTCACGATTTTTAACTTTAACACATTGACAACTTTGCAGGATAATAGTAATATTGATTCATATAGTTTTTCTAAGAAAAGGGGATTTTGCCATGGTCAACCAGATGAAAAATATGGACCCTGAAACGATCCATACGATCTGTGAACAGCTGCGTCCGCTGCATCAGGTCAAAAAGGATACCTTCTCAAAGTACAATGTCAAGCGCGGCCTGCGAAACGCGGACGGCACAGGCGTTATGGCCGGTATCACCCGTCTTGGTAACGTTCATGGCTACCTGCTCAACGAAGGTGAGCGCGAACCCATCGAGGGCAAGCTGACCTACCGCGGCATCGATCTGTACGACCTGCTCTATGCCTTCGAGCACGAGAACCGCTTCGGTTTTGGTGAAGTCGGCTACCTGCTGCTGTCCGGCAGTCTGCCCACCCGCGAGCAGCTCAGCCTCTTCACGGCAATGATCGGCGAGGCACGCTCCCTGCCCGACAACTTCACCGAGGACATGATCATGCGTGCGCCCAGCCCGGACATCATGAACAAGCTCGCAAGCGCAACCCTCGCGCTCTACTCCTACGACCCCACCCCGGACGATATCTCGACCGAGAACATCCTGCGTCAGGGCATCGGTCTGATGGCCAAGTTCCCGGTCATCATCTCCCACGCCTATCAGGCACGCCGCCGCTACTTTGAGGGCAAGTCGATGTTCCTGCACGAGCCCGACCCCAAGCTGTCCACGGCCGAAAACATCCTGCGCCTCATCCGTCCGGACGGCTCGTTCACCGACGACGAAGCCAAGCTGCTCGACCGCTGCCTGATTATTCACGCAGAGCACGGCGGCGGTAACAACTCGGCATTTACCGCGCACGTGGTCTCGTCCTCGGGCACCGATACATACTCGGCGATTGCCGCTGCGGTTGGCTCGCTCAAGGGCCCCCGTCACGGCGGTGCAAACCTCAAGGTCGTCCAGATGTTCGACGACATCAAGGCGCACGTCACCGACTGGAGCGATCAGGACGCGGTCTATCAGTACCTGCTGCGTATCCTCGCCGGTGAGGCCGGTGACCACAGCGGTCTGATTTACGGTATGGGTCACGCCATCTACACCCTGAGCGACCCCCGTGCGGTCTCGCTCAAGGCGGCTGCACGCCCGCTGGCCGAAAAGAAGGGTTATCTCGACGAGTTCAACCTCATCGAGACCGTCGAGCGCCTGACCCCGGCTGCTTTTGCCGAGTCCCGCGGCATGGATTCCAAGGTCATGTGCGCAAACGTCGACCTGTATTCCGGTCTGGTTTACAAAATGCTGGGCATCCCGCAGGAAATGTTCACCCCGCTGTTCGCAACCGCTCGTATCGTCGGCTGGATCGCACACCGCATGGAGGAAGTCGCATTCGGCGGACGTATCATCCGTCCGGCGTACAAGGCGCTCTCCAAGTCCGCGCCCTACATCCCCATCGACGAACGGGGATAATCTCATTATACGCACAGCCCGCGCAAACATGCGGGGTCTGTGTCGCCCTTGTGGCATCGCAAAAAATTTGCCCGGAACGCACGCACGTTCCGGGCTTTTTCTCGCTCCTTCTGCATATTTTAGATTGACAAAATCAAAATGTTAGTTTATGCTAACATTAAGATAGATTATCAATGACGGTCCCGTCATTTGGAAAGGAGCTTTGTATGCAAACCTTCGTCGGATTACTCATTCCCTTCCTCGGCACCACGCTGGGTGCTGCCTGCGTCTTCTTCCTGCGCGATGCCTTTCCCGTCAAACTGCAAAAAGGCCTGCTGGGCTTCGCCTCGGGCGTTATGGTGGCCGCCTCCATCTGGTCGCTGCTCATCCCTGCGATGGAGCAGTCTGAAGATATGGGCAAGCTGGCCTTCATCCCCGCCGCCGTCGGCTTTCTGGCCGGTATCGCTTTCCTGCTGCTCATCGACCACCTGATCCCTCATCTGCATCTGGAAAGTTCGGTCGCAGAAGGCCCCGCCTGCCAGCTGCGCAAGTCCACCATGCTCGTGCTCGCCGTCACCATCCACAATATCCCCGAGGGTATGGCCGTCGGTGTGGTCTTTGCCGGTCTGATGGCGCAGAATACCACCCTGACCCTCGCCGGTGCGTTCGCTCTGTCCATCGGCATTGCTATCCAGAACTTCCCCGAGGGTGCGATTATCTCGCTTCCCCTGCGCAGCGCCGGTGAAATGAGCCGTTCCCGCGCATTTGTCTACGGCACGCTGTCGGGTGTTGTGGAGCCGATTGCGGCGGCAATCACCATCGCACTGTCGTCGGTTATGACCCCGATTTTGCCCTATTTCCTGTCCTTTGCTGCGGGCGCGATGATTTATGTCGTAGTTGAGGAGCTGATTCCTGAGGCTTCAGAGGGTGAGCATAGTAATATCAGTACGATTGGCTTTGCGGTTGGATTTGTGCTGATGATGATTTTGGATGTCGCCCTCGGCTAACCACCGCACCAAACCCGCCCGCAGGCGAAAACGGGTCCGGGCCTGAGGCCCGGCGCGATCCAGCCGCGCAGGCTGGCCCGTCCAGGTGGAACCTGGTCGCTCGCCGCAGCGAGCGAAACTCCCTTTTTGAAACCCGGTGTCCGCCCCGGGTTTCAATTCAAACAAACAAAAAAGGAAAGACCGTCCCTTCGGACGGTCTTTCCAAGAGATTGCGCCGTCTGCGGACGGCGCTTTTATTTTTCATTTTAGTTGATTTTCGCATGCGCGAAAATCAAAAAGGGATTTCGCGTCCTGCGGGACGCGACTTGAGGCTCTGCCTCAAGACTCCGCAAGCCTTTCGAGAAAGGCTTGAGCGAAAGCTTCATTTCGCCCACGGGGCGGGAATCATTTACCCCTTAGTCCTGAAATGCCGGATCGAAGCGCTTACGCACCTCAATATAAGCCAAAATCGCCTCTACGGTGCCCTCAAAGCCCAGCTTCTTACTATTAAGCGAAAGGTCGTAGTTCTTCGCGTCCTTCCACTCCTTGCCGGTATAGTACTTATAGTACCTTGCGCGGTAATCGTCGGTCTTGGCAATCAGCTTTTCCACTTCGCGTTCGGGCAGGCTATTGACCTTCATTGCCTCCTGCAAGCAGAAATCAGCCGGCGCGTGGACAAACACGCTGATAACACCCGGTGTGTCGCGCAGAACGTGATCGGCGCAGCGGCCAATCAGCACGCACGAGCCCTCATCTGCCAGCTTATGAATGATCTTGGCCTGATAGTTGAACAGATTATCGTCCTTGGTAAAGCCCGCACTCTCGGGCGAGAGCAGCTTATTGCCCTGATAACCGCCGCCAAGCAGAGCGCGCAGGCTGTGCAGCTTTTTCTCATCCTGGAACAGTACGGCATTGATACCGCTGTCCTCTGCGGCCATCTCGATGATCTCGCGGTCATAGTACGGAATGCCCAGACGCTTTGCCAGTATCTTACCGACCGTGCGGCCGCCGCTGCCATACTGACGCGCAATGGTGATGATCGTTTTTTCCATAGAGATAACGCCCCCTTTGGTTTATCCTACCCTTTATTGTAACAGGGTCAAAGCCTCGGTGCAAGGCGGATTACTCGCCCAGGTATGCCTTCTTGATGGATTCATCGTTGAGCAGGTCGCGCGCATTGCCTTCCTTGACGATCTTACCGGTCTCAAGGACATAAGCGCGGTTTGCGATAGACAGCGCCTTCTTTGCGTTCTGCTCGACCAGCAGAACGGTAACGCCCTGCTTGTTGATCTCCTCGATGATCTTGAAGATCTCGCTGACAAACAGCGGAGACAGGCCCATGGACGGCTCGTCCATCAGGATAATCTTGGGATGTGCCATGAGCGCACGGCCCATTGCAAGCATCTGCTGTTCGCCGCCCGACAGGGTACCGGCCAGCTGGCGGGTACGCTCCTTGAGGCGCGGGAAACGGGTGTAGACCATTTCCAGCGTGTCTGCGATTTCCTTCTTGTCCTTACGGGTGTACGCACCCATCTTGAGGTTCTCGTAAACCGACAGACCGGCAAACACGCGGCGGCCTTCGGGCACGTGGGACATGCCCAGGCTGACGATCTGGTGACCCGGGGTCTTGATGATCTCCTTGCCCTCGAACTTGACCGAGCCAGACTTTGCCGGCAGCATACCGCTGACCGTATGCAGGGTGGTGGTCTTGCCCGCGCCGTTGGCGCCGATCAGGGCGACGATCTCACCCTGATTGACCTCAAACGACACGTCCTTGAGCGCGTGGATCATGCCGTAATATACGTTTAAGTTTTCTACCGTAAGCATTGCCATGCGTAAAAGCCCTCCTTTAGTCGCCCAGATAGGCCTTGATGACCGCCGGGTCGTTGAGTACCTCTTTGGGCGTACCCTCGGCGAGCAGCTTGCCGAAGTTCAGGACGTACAGATACTCACAGATACCCTGAACCAGCTTCATATCGTGTTCGATCAGCAGGATGGTCACGCCGTACTTTTCACGTACCAGACGGATGGTGTCCATCAGCTCACCGGTCTCGTTGGGGTTCATGCCCGCTGCCGGCTCGTCGAGCAGCAGCAGCTTGGGATCGGTCGCCAGTGCGCGCGCGATCTCCAGCTTGCGCTGTTTGCCGTACGGCAGGTTGGCCGCCAGGTTGCCCGCCTCGCGGTCGAGGTCGAACACCTTCAAAATCTCCAGTGCGCGGCGGTCCATCTCCTGCTCCTTCTTGCGGTAGCTGCCCAGGTGCAGCATGCTCTCGATCAGGCTGTATCCAACCTGATTGTGCAGGCCGACCTTGACGTTATCCAGCACGGTCAGCTTGGGGAACAGACGGATGTTCTGGAAGGTACGGGCAACGCCCATCTTGCAGATCTCGTGCGGCTTCTTGCCGACGAGGTTCTGACCGTCCAGACGGATACCGCCGTCGGTCGGGCGGTACACACCGGTCAGCATGTTGAACGCCGTGGTCTTGCCCGCGCCGTTCGGGCCGATCAGGCCGACCAGTCCGCCCTTTTCAATCTTCATGGACAGCTCGTCAACAGCACGCAGGCCGCCGAACGAGATGCCCAGCTTGGTTACTTCGAGCATTGCCATATCAGAGCCCCTCCTTACTTACCTGCTTTGCTGCGCGGCGTGCCGCACGCTTTTCCATCAGACGTTCCTTCACGCCCGAGTTGTTGAAGATCATCATGACGATCAGCAGGATCGCGTAGATGAGCATACGGTAATCGTTGACCGCACGCAGCAGCTCAGGCAGGACGGTCAGCAGGGCTGCCGCGATGATCGAACCCCAGATATTGCCCAGGCCGCCCAGAACGACGAAGACCAGAATGAGGATCGAGGTGTTAAAGTCGAACTTTGCCGCAGTGACGGTCGAGAAGTTCATGGCGTACAGCGTACCTGCCATACCGGCGAAGGCTGCCGAGATGACAAAGGCCAGCAGCTTATAGCGGGTGACCGAGATACCGATGCTCTCGGCTGCGATCTTGTTGTCGCGTACCGACATGATGGCGCGGCCGGTGCGGCTATGTACCAGATTGAGGATGATAAAGAGCGTGATGAGGATGAGCACAAAGCCCGCGGTGAACGAAGAAATCTTGGTGACGCCGCTGACGCCCATGGGGCCGTTAATGATCATCTTACCGCCCTCAGCCAGCTCAAACTTCTGCTCGATGAGGCTGAAGTGTAGACCGCTGCTGTCGCGGCCGATGTACAGAACACCAACAATATTCTTGATAATCTCACCGAATGCCAGAGTAACGATGGCGAGGTAGTCGCCTTTGAGACGCAGAACCGGCACGCCGACGATGACGCCCGCGATAGCAGCGCAGACAGCACCGATCACCATGGCGATCGCCAGACGCAGGGGTGCGAAGGGAATGGTCTCAGCCAGGCTGGTCGTAGCAACAATGCCCGCGAACGCGCCGACCGACATAAAGCCTGCGTGGCCGAGCGACAGCTCGCCCAGGATACCGACGGTCAGGTTGAGCGAGACCGCCATGACGATATAGGCACAGATCGGTACCAGCTGACCCTTGAGCGACGACGTGATGCTGCCGGTCATGATCATGATTTGAACAACAATGAAGGCGACAATGACGATACCGAACGAGATCAGGGTATCGCGCTTGCCTGCCAGCAGATTTTTGGACTGTTTCATCTGGCTCACCTCACACTTTCTCACTCACGCGCTTGCCCAGCAGGCCGTCAGGCTTGACGAGCAGGACGACGATCAGGACGGCGAAGACCACAGCGTCCGACAGCTGGGTGGAGATATACGCCTTGGCGAAGATCTCGATGATGCCCAGCAGGATGCCGCCGATCATAGCGCCCGGGATGGAGCCGATACCGCCGAAAACGGCTGCGGTGAATGCCTTGATACCGGGCATGGAGCCGGTGGTCGGCATGAGCATCGGGTAAGCCGAGCACAGCAGAACGCCTGCGATGGCAGCAAGGCCCGAACCGATGGCGAAGGTCAGCGAGATGGTAGAGTTGACGCTGATGCCCATGAGCTGGGCTGCGCCCTTGTCCTCAGACACCGCACGCATGGCGGTACCGAGCTTGGTCTTGGTGGTAAACAGGGTCAGAGCGACCATGATAACGACACAAGCCAGAACGGTGACGATGGTGACACCGGTAATGGTCAGCTGATCGTTAAAGAGCTTGATCGACCAGTCACCGACAACCGACGAGAAGGTCTTGGAGCTCGAACCCCAGATGAGCAGCGCTGCATTCTGGAGGAAGTACGACACACCGATTGCAGTAATCAGGACGGCCAGCGCGGGCGCCTGACGCAGCGGTTTGTAGGCCAGCCGCTCGATGACGATGCCCAGTACCGTACAGACCACGATGGCCAGCAGGACGGATACGAGCGGCGACAGGCCGAGATAACTCGTCGTACAGAAGGATATGTATGCGCCTACCATGATGACGTCGCCGTGCGCGAAGTTCAGCATCTTTGCGATGCCGTAAACCATCGTGTACCCCAGCGCGATGATTGCGTAGACGCTGCCCAAACTGATACCGCTGATCAGATAGGATAAGAAGGTCATGCGATACACCTCATTCTTTCTCTAGTGGATGGCCGATGATGCAGGGCGGAGGTTCGAGCGTGCGAGCCGTCGCCCCGCACCATAGGCGGAACAAAAAAGCGCAGGGGAGCGCCGGGCGCTGATGCTGCCGGCTGCCTCCCCTGCGGATTTCGTACATTCTTACTTTCTGGCTTTACATACCGACATAAGCGCCGTTTTGGATGACCATGCCCTTGGGGCTCTTGGAGACCGCACCGGTCGAATCCCAGGTCACGCCCTCACCGGTCAGACCGTCAAAGGTCAGAGTCGGGAAGGTCTGAATCATCAGGTCGCACAGCTCCTCAGCCGACATGTCAGGCGTTGCGCCCGATGCCTCGATGGCTGCCTTGTATGCGTAGACGCAGTCGTATGCGTCTGCTGCGAACTGGTTCGGTACATCGCCGAACTGTTCCTTGTACTTGGTAACGAAAGACTGGGTCTTCTCATCCTCTGCGTCCGCGTTAAACGGAGTCAGCAGCATAACGCCCTCTGCCAGAGAGGTATCGAAGCCCTCGAGCGTCAGGATACCGTCCATGCCGTCTACGCCGAAGAACTTGGGCGCATAACCCATGCTCTTAGCCTGCTGCAGGATGAGAGATGCGGGCTGGTAGTAGATCGGCAGGAACAGCAGGTCTGCACCAGCTGCCTTAGCCTCGCCCAGCTGTACCGAGAAGTCGGTTGCGCTGGAGGAAGTGAAGGTGGTGGTCGAAACGATGTTCAGGCCCTTGGTCTCAGCCTCTGCCTTGAACTTCTCGTAGATACCCGAGGAGTAAACATCGTCGTTCTTGTAGATGACTGCAATCTTGGTGCCCATCTGGTTGTCGGCAATGTACTCTGCCGATGCAGTACCCTGGTTGGGGTCAGAGAAGCACATCTGGAATACGTTGTCCTTGCCCTCGGTAACAGCCGGAGCCGATGCCGACGGGGTCAGAGCGAAAATACGGTCTGCAAAGTTCTCGGTTGCGGTAGCCTCGCCCGGCTTACTGGTAACCGAACCCAGGGACAGCTGTACGCCCCAGTCCTTGAGTGCGTTGTATGCGGAAACGGCCTTTTCAGGATCGTTCTCATCGTCTTCCATCTTGAGCTCGAACTGTACGCCGCCCTCTGCGTTGATCTCGTCAACTGCCAGCTGTGCGCCGTTCTTAACTGCGTTGCCGTAAATTGCAGCGTCGCCGGTCAGCGGGCCAGTGCCGCCAATCTTAAATGCTGCCGCAGTGCTCTCGCCGGAGTCGCCATTGGTTGCCTCATTCGTGTCTGCACCGCCGCCGCAGCCAGCCAGCATGCCAGCACACATCGCAGCTGCGAGGAACAGACTCAGTGCCTTTTTCATCATAGTATCCTCCCTCATTAGGTGATGCGTTCAGCCGTCCCCAGCAGAAATACATCTGTCCTTATGGAACAACTTTCTTGTATTATACACCTGTTTTCTATAAATGTATAATGTTTTTTCTCCTTTTTTATACTTTCGTCGCTTTCACAGTTTTACCCACTAAAATATTAGCACTTTTCGTCAATCTGACATTGAAACAGACCACAGTCTTTCGGGCATTTTTTAATTTACCGCAATTTTTTTGGTTGTTTCTGCTTCCATCAAAAATATTTTCTGTTTTCCGCCTGAGCAGGCACAACAGGCCGATTTTTTTGCGTCGTGCCCTCAAAAATGTATCTCTTCCCGCTCGTAGACAGCCGCCTCGCCTGACCGCCGTCCGTGTACACTGCGTCCATCCGTGGACACCATCCATATTTCCAGCATTTTTCGCGCCTTCCGTTTTTTGTCAATCCCGCCTCGTTCCGCCGTTTACATATTTGCTGTCTCCGTGCAAATACTACCATCACAATCTTTGTAAAGAACATTCCGATTCTGGGAGGAGATCCAAATATGAAAGCAACCGGCATTGTACGCCGTATCGATGACCTCGGCCGCGTGGTCATCCCCAAGGAGATCCGACGGACCATGCGCATCCGCGAGGGCGATCCGTCACAGACCACATTGACATGGTGGGAAGCCTTCTGCTTCGGTATGCTTGATCTGTCGAAACGGCAGGGTTGGTGATACATATCCGATGATTTTCTATAAAATTGTCGCATATCTAGCCAAAAAGTGATGATTCTGTATCTTTTCATGATGTCGGAACAACAGGAAAAGAGGCTGACCTTCGGGTCAATGTCATTTAATTAAGCAAATCCAATCGTAATATCTCATTAAGATCCCCCTGTTGAAAATGAACCGCTCCCCGTCAAGAGGACAGTAAAAAAAATATAAAGTTTTCCCGGCTAGTAGCATAGATGTGCTGCTGGCCGCTTTTTATGCAGCGAGATACAACTCGTGCTTTTCCACGGGGGTAGGACACCCAGGTTGCGCTGCACTCTCCTGGTGTTGTAATAGCAGATGTAATGTTTAATCATCTGGACAAGTTCTTTCTTGTTGGTAAAGCGTCTGCCGTAGTAACGCTCCACTTTGAGATGCCCCAGAAACCTTCCATAGGGCCGTTGTCAATGCAGTGGGCCACACGGGACATACTCTGTGTCATCCCCGCCTGCACGAGCTTGTGGTGGAAGGTTCGGTTTGTATACTGAAAGCCTCTGTCACTATGGAATAGTGGGTGAGCGGTTGGATTTGTCTTCACCGCTTTGTCAAAAGGCTTGAATACGAGAGGGTTATCGTTGCGTTCACCAATGACATAGGACTCAATCCGCCGATCATACAGGTCCAGAATAGCACTGAGATAGATCTTGTGTACTTCGATACCTTCATACCACTTGAACTCGGTCACATCGGTCAGCCATCTCTCATTCGGCTTTTCTGCATAGAACTGGCAATCCAGCAAGTTCTCAGCTAAATACTGCGGAACGGACCACATGGAACAGCTTGCCGGTTGCCTCAATGGGAAAACCCTGCTCCTGGTGGCACTCATGAACGGCTTGATAAATATGGCGTTGTCTCACTTCTTCCAAGCATCTCTCCCTTCTATCTCGTCCAATCTTTTTAGCAAAGCATTCTCCATTTCTGCCAGATACAGCTGTGTTTGAGTTGCTCGATTTCGATTTGGGCTTTTCCAGTTCAGTACGGGGACTTTGGTCTTTTTTTCGGCGGCCTCACTGATCTTCTAACCCAGCTACCCCATCTACTCAAATCTAGGTATCTAGGTCCGTACCTGTTGATAACTCACCTGATATTTTAGAGTCATTTCTCCGTAATTCTTCCCACTTGCAATGCAATCCTTAGCAATTTGAATGCGCTCTTCCTGTGTCGTTTCCCATCCTTGCTTCATGTAGCTTTCGCCTCCTGATCGTTTTACAGAGTTGAAGTCTCCATGAGCATTATACAGCTTTATCCACGTTATGAGCTGTCTACAATTGCGAATGCCATACTTTCTGCAAATGAATACCTGACTTCCCTTGCCTGACGGATACTTCTCCAGAGCCTGCTTCTTTAATTCCAGGCTGTATACATGGTTTTGAGGAAACAAAATGCCTCCTCTCCATCCGCTTCATAGTTACGTACTCACTGGTTGATCGTAGCCCGTGCTACGCCACCTTTGCGTGCGGCTTCACTTATCTTTACAGAAAGTATCACTTGCAATAATGAAATGGTGCTGATAAAGAAGCGAGGGTAGCGGACGCCTGATTTTTGGGGATCCTATGGAGCCTCTTAAAACAAAAAATAAAACCACCCCGCCCGCGCAGAACGCGCGGACAGGGTGGCGAAAGGATGGATTGGTATTTAAATGCAATTAAAAAATGAGGGAGATAATGAGTGCGACCACAAAACCGGTGGTACCAACAATGGTTTCCATCATCGTCCAGGTCTTGAAGGTGGTCTTTTCATCCAGGTTGCACAGCGACTTGACCAGCCAGAAGCCGGAGTCATTGAAGTGCGAGAATGCGGTGGAACCACCTGCGATGGCCATAACCAGACAGGCCAAATGCAGCGGGGACAGGGTCGCAACGACGGGCATGGAAGCGACGATACCGGCTGCCATGGTCATCGCGACGGTTGCCGAACCGACCGAAATACGAACGGCGAGGGCAATCAGGAAAGCAACGACAACGATCGGGACGGGCAGTACAGCGACAGCGTTGCCGATGATATCGCCAAGGCCGGAGTCCTGGAGCATGTAGCGCAGGACACCGCCGCCAGCGGTAACCAGCAGGATGAGGCCGGTCGGCTCGAGCGATTTAGTCATGACCTTTTCCAGCTCCTCACGGGAATAGCCGTGACGGACACCGAGCAGGAACATAGCAACGATGGTCGCGAGCAGCAGTGCAACGAAGGGAGTGCCGAGGAAGGAGAAGACCGGGCGGAGCATATCGACCGCGGTGCCTTCCGGGATGGCACCGAGCACCGAGTTGATGAGAATGAGGAACAGCGGGATCATAATAATGGCAACGACGCTGCCGAAAGAGGGGAGTTTGCTCTCGTCATACTCGGGTGCATTCAGATACTGATCGGGTACGGGTACATCGAATTTTTTGCCGCAAAACTGACTGAATACCGGGCCTGCGAGAATCATAGCAAAGACACCGCAGACAAGGCCGAGGCCAATGACCAGACCGAGATCAACACCCAGAATGTTGGCGACCAGAACCGGGCCGGGCGTGGGCGGAATGAAGGCGTGACCGACTGCCAGACCGGCCAGCAGGGGAATAACGAAGAATAAAGTAGACTTTTTAGCACGACGTGCGATGGAAAAAGCAAGGGGGATCAGGATAATCAGTCCGGCATCGAAGAAAACCGGGATTGCGACCACCATACCGGTCAGGCCAAGTGCCCAGGGCGCACGTTTTTCACCGAACCGGCGGATCATGGTCAGGGCGACGCGCTCTGCGCCGCCCGAGATTTCCAAAATCGCACCGAACATAGAACCGAGACCGACGAGCAGCGCGATGCCCTTCAGCGTCTCACCCATGCCCTTGCTGACCGTATCCACAATCATGGATACCGGCAGACCGCCAATCAGACCGATGGCCAGAGCAGAGAGAAGAATGGCGATCAGGGGCTGGAATTTCACCTTAATGATAAATACCAACAGGAGTACGAGGCCGCACAGTGCGGCGATGATCAATCTTGCGGGGTCAGCAACAAAAGTTTCCATTACGATGATACCTCTCTTTCAAATGTTTCTGTTGCCGTATTTTTTTACCATTATTTCATGTATCCACCCTTCATAGGGGAGACTGCGTGTTCAGAGAAGATCTTGAGGACACCGGAGGGGTATTTGGGTGCTTTGGGCTTCCATGCGGCCTTACGTGCGGCAAGGATGGCATCCATTTCTTCGGGTGTCTTGGGCTGACCCTGTACGCCGACGATTTCCAGCTTGCGCTCGATCACATCGATATGGATGAGGTCGCCTTCCTCAACCAGAGCGATCGGGCCGCCGTCAGCTGCTTCGGGAGAGACATGACCGATGGACGGGCCGGTGGACGCGCCCGAGAAGCGACCGTCGGTGATCAGAGCGATGGAACGGCCGAGTTCCTTGTCCGACGAAATGGCCTCGGAGGTATAGAACATTTCGGGCATACCCGAGCCCTTGGGGCCTTCGTAGCGGATGAATACCGCGTCACCCGGCTTGATGGCGTGAGTCAGCACGGCATGAATGGCCTTTTCCTCACTGTCAAACGGGCGGGCGTTGAGTGTCGCGCGGAACATTTCCTTGGGGCAGGCGGTGTGCTTGATGACTGCACCTTCAGGTGCGAGGTTGCCCTTGAGGATGGCGATGGCACCGTCCTTGCCGATG
The DNA here is from genome assembly GCF_002160355.1 of Butyricicoccus pullicaecorum. Taxonomy (NCBI): domain Bacteria; kingdom Bacillati; phylum Bacillota; class Clostridia; order Eubacteriales; family Butyricicoccaceae; genus Butyricicoccus; species Butyricicoccus pullicaecorum. The sequence continues at coordinate 9,437 of NZ_NFKK01000017.1, read as the reverse complement.
GCCTGATCGAAGGGACGGATGATATCCTGCCACTTGCAGCCGACCGCTGCGCAGTAAGCGTCGCACTTGTCGTAATAGCCGTTGGCCTTGAGTTCGTCCAGGTTCTCGCCCAGCGTCTTACCGGTGACCGTCATGACATCCAGATGGAGCATAGAGCGAATCTCTTCCATGATGCGCGGTACACCGCCGGCGTAATAGAAATACTGTGCGGGCCACTTGCCGGCCGGACGGATGTCGAGCAGGTAATGCGCACCGCGGTGCAGACGGTCGAAGGTCTCTGCGTCAAGTTCCAGACCAAACTCGTGCGCGATGGCCGGGATGTGCAGCAGAGAGTTGGTCGAGCCCGAGATTGCCGCATGCACCATAATTGCGTTTTCAAACGACTTCATGGTGACAATATCGCGGGGCTTGAGTCCCATGCGTGCCAGTTCCATGACCTGCTGACCAGCACGATAAGCAACATCGCGCAGATCGGTGCAGGTTGCGGGCATGAGTGCCGAACCGGGCAGCATCAGACCCAGCGCTTCGCCCATGACCTGCATGGTAGATGCCGTGCCCATGAAAGAGCACGCGCCGCAGGACGGGCAGGCATGATGCTTGTACCAGGTCAGCTTGTCCTCGGTGATCTCACCGCGGGCGCACTGCGCGGCATAGATACCAATCTGTTCGAGCGTGAGCAGGTCGGGACCTGCGTCCATCACACCACCGGTGACCAGGATAGACGGCATGTTCACGCGGCCAATGCCCATCAAATGCGCGGGAACTGCCTTGTCGCAGCTGGATACAAAGACACCGCCGTCAAACGGGGTTGCACCTGCGTGAATTTCGATCAGATTTGCGATGGTATCGCGGCTGGCCAGAGAATAGTTAATGCCGTCGTGACCCTGTGCCATGCCGTCGCAGATATCGGTCGCAAAGTAGCGTGCCGCCTTGCCGCCGGTTTCGTTGACACCGGCAACCGCACGCTCTACCAGTTCAAACAGATGTGCGCTGCCGGGATGACTGTCGCCGAAGGTGCTCTCGACCATGATCTGCGGCTTGGACAGGTCTTCTGCCGTCCAGCCCATGCCCATGCGCAGCGGATCCTGCTCGGGAGCAATCGCGCGAATGTCCTGACTTATCATACCAATACACTCCTTCTGTACTTCATTTTCCGTATCTGAATTCTGCGGAAATCATACAATATTACTAAAATAAAGTCAATATATACAAATTATTTTCATCCTGTTATATAAAATAGAAGAGATGCAACTGGGGAAAATGCAGATGGTGGTCAGACCACAGGCGGACAAAACGAGTGGGCTGGTCTGAACACGAAAAAACCCGGACAGAGCACACGTGCTCGACTGTCCGGGTACGAAAAATCGGGTTTTATCATTTGGGCGCATACCGTCCGCCGCGCGAAATGGGATCAGCTTGCAGACGGTCGCGGTTGTAAATCAGATGAAGGTACATCGCATCGTTGGCTGCTACTGGATCGTGTGCACGGATGGCATTGAAAATGGCACGGTGGGTGCGGATGGTCTCATCGCGTAGTTGTCCGCCGGTTTCCGCGATGAACAGACCGATTGCGCCGTGGATGATGGGCAGCAGCTTGGGCATGATGATGTTGCCGCCGCACCGCGCAATGCAGGTGTGAAACTCCTGGTCGCGTTCCAAGTGCGGTTCGCCCGAGCGGATGAGGTCATCGACCGAAGAACATAGAAAATCCAGCTCGGCGATGTCGGCATCGGTTGCGTGCAGGGCAGCAAGTGCAGCTGCACGCGGTTCAATCAGGATGCGGAATTCCAAAAGATCGCGCGCCAGGCGCTCTTTGTCGCGGATGAGGGTAAATCCAAGCGGGTCATCGGCGACACCGTGCTTGTACGAGACAAAGGTGCCCACACCACGCCGCACTTCGAGTACATTGCGCGTGGTCAGACGCTGGAGTGCCTCGCGCAGCGTGCTTCTTCCGACCCCCAGACGCTCGGCCAGTTCGCGCTCATTGGGCAAACGCTCGCCGTCTCCCAGTCCTTCCTCCATCAGGTAGCGAATGATTTGCTCCATGGCGCGTTCGACCGCAGATGGCTTGTCTTCGCCCTTGTATTGATACATGGGAAACTCCTCCTTCATCCCGCGCGGTATTGTTGGTCTGATTATAGCTTGGATTGGCTGGGAATGCAAGGTATCGTTCAGACAAGTTGCCAGAAGGGGTAAACAGAGTTGATTTCTTGCACCATACAGTGCACTGTATAGTGGTCCACATGCTTCTCCTCAAAATACGCGTACACTTTGCTTTTACCGCTTGAGTCTGAAGAAATCAGGGATGTAAGAATCCTTTCTGCGCTTAAAATTCGAGTGGAAAAGCCGTTGACATATTTCTATTATGGCAAAGCATGTATACCTGATAGTGCCAAATCTTGCACCTATTCCCCAACGCGGTTGGAAAGCTTTGGGATCTAAACGGTTTCGCCAGAACCTTTGCAAAATTCATGGATACCCTCCCCTCTCAGATTCCGCGCCTGTCCCCACATGAATTGTGGCATACCTGTGGCACGGCATTGCGCCAGCATGGTTTAGATATCTACACCATTCAGCAGTACCTCGGATGCCGCGACATTGAAGTCACTGCAAACACCTGTGTACATAGCACTGCAGCCTGCATTGTCTGCTTTCAACAATACTACGACAAATTCACGACAAAGTGTACCGCAAACCGCTCTAAAACGCCCAATTTCCCAGCCCTACTCTGCAAAACCTGCAATCAGATTTCTTGACTTTTGTATTGAATTAAACTGCGATTACACATAATACCCTCCCATCTTTATATCATTCTATGTTTTACGCTAACGCAGCTCGTATAAATTCCTGTAAAACTGCGAGCGGGATACGATATTCCCGTCCGACCTTGAGCGCAGCCAGCTCTCCGCTTTGAATCATGCGCCGCACCTGCACCCGGCTGGTCTGGAGCAGCACGGCAACTTCCTTGACGCTCAGCAAGCGATTCATACTCATGTATAATTCTCCTATCTCATTCTAAAGCAACCCATAGCATAATAACGCGATTTGCGATCTTTCAAATTGATGTACGTATCGCGTGCTATCTGCATTTACCTTATACCACTGTTACCCATTTGAATTTATAATTCGTTGCGATTTCCGCAAAATTCCAGTGTGATTGCACGATTATTTTATTTTCTGGTATGGAATCACAACCTCACCTTCCGAAATCATCCGAAGCAAGGACACCGGTCCGGGAATCTGCTGAGCACAGAAATTCTTCCACAATGGGATGGGACTGAACCCCAGCTTGTGCACCTTTCTGAGCAAATCTTCTACCAAAAAGCCTTCTGATCGCATTTCCTCCAATACCTGATCGACCGACTGCTTGCGCTGCATTCTATGGGCAAGTTCCAGCATTATTTGCTTGGTCCCATCTTCGTATTTTGAACCCACAATCCGCTTCTCAATCTCCTCGATCTGGCAGAACTGAACATCAGCAAAGCACTGCTCGAAGTGCTTGCAGATACGTTTTTCACTTTTCTGCATCAAGTGCCATAACAATTCACTCGGGTTATCGGTACCCAGCTTCTTTTCCAATCCACGTAATACAGAACGCTGATACTGTACCTCAAATCGCAGCACACCCTCGGGTAAATCCTCATAATCGACCCGCAAACCTTGTTCGGTTGCCTGGTAAGTCTTGTCATAAATGACGAGGCTATGGGTACCACATTGAAACTTGATGTAGTGCTTGTTGTACTTGTTCGCCTTTTTCTTGTCCTTTTCTTTGCGGGACACGCGCTTGTACTTTGGAGGCGTGGGCAGTTTTCGCAATACACGGACAACCTCGCGAAATATCTTCTTATGATCGCAACGCATATTAACACACAGATCCACCCGGCTAAGGTAATAGTCATCTAACTGGTCGTTAAAAGCTGATGGCTTCAGAAGTGCATGAAACGCCGCTTGTAGCTCAGTGATACTGGACTTTTCAGGTGGGAAAATACCGATGTAGGATGCATCTGGATCGATGACTTTGCGTGGATTGACCACCATGCGTACATAATAACCGCGGCTGTTCTCCTGATCGTGTGCGTGCTCCAACGTGATACGCAGACCATATGGTTCGTACTGTGATACTCGATATACACCTTTCGACTCTTGATAAATACAAATCTTGGAAGAAACCTGCTTCTGATCGTACAGTTTCTCTTTACAGTGAGCCCATTCACTCTTTGTCAGTTTTCTGGAAATCTCAAATGTATGGATGGAGAATCCATCTGCTTCTAACTCAAAACGTGCTTTCCTTGTCACAATCTTACTCAAATCAAACAGTCCTTTCTTGCTAAAACATTGTTTATTGAACTGTCTGATCTGTGTGTAAAAAAATACCCCCTTATTTCTGTGCTATAACATAGGAATAAGAAGGTATTTGAATGATTTTATGTACTTTTAAGTGTAGATTTGTTGGGAATACAATAGGGATGTGCTGCGTAATTCTTCCCCTATAAAATAGACTGGTTTTGTCAACATGCCATATTTATTAGATTTGGAATCATCCAGCTTGCGCTGCAAAAAGGGCCGACCAAACGGCCAGCCCTTTGCGCGAACGTTATTTATTTGACGTTTTCACAGTAATTCATCAGAATCTGCGCAATTTCTGCACGCGTTGCGGTACCGCGCGGATTGAGTGTACCATCTGCATTTCCGCCGATTACACCCTGATCGTATGCCCAGATCATCGCCTGCTGCGCATAATCAGATGTCAATGCAGCGTCCGAGAAGGTATTCAGCATGGCCGGATCCCCCGTCACCGGACTGCCGCTGTAACGCCACAGGACCGTTACCAGCTGCTCACGCGTCAGCGCATCGTTCGGACCAAAACTGCCCGTACCATAGCCGCTCATATAGCCCTGCCAAACCGCCCAGTTGACGGCTTCGGCATACCAAGCATCAGAATCTACGTCTCTGAACGCTGCCGGCGCCTCGGTGTCGGACGGCTGCTCCATATTGAACAGAATCTGCGCGACCATTGCGCGGTTCATCTGCGCATTCGGTGCAAAGGAATTCTCCGACACACCGGTCATCAGATTGTTCGCAAAGACATACTGGACAGCCTCGGCGTACCATGCATCTACCGGCACATCATCAAAATCAGCCTCGGGTGCCTCAACGATTGCAACGAAGGAGGCCTCAATCTCAACCTCACCCTCGGGCATTTCGAAGGTGTACTTACCGTCGCCCGCGTCCTCAAGGTCGATCTCGTCGCCGTCCTCATCATAGACTGCCAGCTCGTCCAACTCATAACCTTCATCCGGGGTTACGGTAATCGTGATTGTGTCGCCCTTCTCTGCCTTGGAGTTGCTGATCTTGATCGAACCATTTTCTACATTGGACGGCTTACTGATCTCGTAGCGATCAGAGGACGAAGAGGAAGAAGTACTGCCTGCTTCCGGATGCGATGCGCCGCCGCTGGAAGAACCCTTTCGAATGGTCAACGTACCGGTTTCATACTCAATGTCATCATTATAAAGCTCCGTATTCGGAACATTTGCACCACTTGGGGTGATCGGATAGGTTCCTGCTTCATCGGTATCTGTTGCATCACAAGCAAACGAGACCGTTCCGTTCAGAGTGTCCGTACCAACCAGTCCAGATACAGTATAGGTGAACTGCGGCATTTCATCGCCTACATAGACCAACTGATCATCTGCCTTGACAGTAACGGTAGCCTTATTGATGGTAAATACGAGAGATTTGTACAGATAGTATCCATTCCCCTCTGCACTGGCGGTAATGATGTAAGTGCCGGGCTTGGTGGGCAGAGTAAGGCCGCTGATGGAGGACAGGTCTGTCCCAGTAGAGATCCCGCTTACCTCGCTGTGGAAAGAAGTATCGTTCAGGCCCTCAATGTTGACGGTAAAGGTGCCAATATCAACGGGGTCGGAATTGGTGCTGTTGTCTGCGTAGGCATTCAGCGTACCCTCAACGGGCAGCACACCCTGGCCGGTATAGACGAAGTTCTGGTCGGCCTTGGGTGCGGCAGAAGCCAGATAGGCGCGCTGGGAACCTTGGGCAACCACATGCACATCGATCTCCAGATAGTCGTGGGTGCCGCCACCAGACAGGCCGAAGGTGTAGTTCTCATTCAGCAGGTTGAACTTCACATTATCATAGTTACCCACCGGCATGGGGAGATAATCATAGGTGAGCGCCGTTCCGCCATCCGGGGTCTCATCGGTTTTGGGAACGGTGTAGGTATAGTTGATATCGGTGCCTTCTTCCAGCTCAACCACTGTATTGGGATCATCCTTCCACTTAAAGGTCAGGGAATCGGCCAGGGCGTGATGACCGCCCGAGTAGTTGTAGGTAATGGAGCCGGAGCCGGTATCGCCGCCCGCCAGCGTGTATGTAAGCACACGGGGAGTGACCTTTACAGGAATGGACACTTCCGCCGCATTACCATTGCAGGTAGCTGTTGCGGTGATTGTAGTTTCGCCCACGTTAACAGCAGTGATGGTTCCGTCTACCACCCTGGCAATGCCAGAGTCCTCGGACTGCCAGTTGGAGAATGTCACACCATCAGGAGCGGCAAAAGTTTGTGTTCCCTGATACTGAAGGGAGACGTCCGAGAATCCAAGGTCGATCCACTTGGCATAGTAGGTCTGTCCAGCTGAGGGGACAGTAACCTTTTCACCCCGGTCATCACCTGTTCCATCCTTTGTGTACCATCCCTCAAAAATTGCGCCGTCCTTAGTGGGGGTGGCAAGTGTTCCAGTTTCAAAGACAGTATCCTTCCCAAAGGTGCCGCCGTTGGTGACTGCAAGACAAGGACTTGCTGTAGAACTCCAAGATATAATTTCATTGTTTATGCCATAGATAACCGTCGGAGATGTATTCATAAAAGCGTTTTTATCTATCTGCGGCAGCGTTTCCTTCAAAAATACAAGGGCATATATATTTGTACCGTAATGTGACATGGAGCCAGACTTAAATGTTAGTTCGTTTCCGGCGTTCACCAGTACAGCGTGGAAGTCCAAACCCGCAAACTGGCTGTTAACGACGGTGTTTTCGTTGACACCACCACTGATAGTCAAAACACCGTTTCCATCTGTCAGGTGAACTTTCTCTGGATTTGTTGTACTACGATTAAATACCGATCCTCCCCAAGTTTTAATATTGGGACCTATTCTTACTGAGGTAATGGGAGAAGTATTGAAGGCATAATTGCCCAAGTTTTCCAAACTATCTGGCAGGTATACTTCTCCTGTCAAATTGGGGCATGAGCAAAATGCACTTGCTCCAATAGTCTTCAAGTTCTCGCCAAATTTTACACTGGTAATACCTGATCTTTGGAATGCAAGATTACCAATTGTTTTCAAACTATCTGGAAGAACAAGTGCCATTTTTAATTCAGAGGTGCCCCAGAATGCACCTGCTCCGATGGATTCAAGTTTACTGGGCGCAGCAAACTCTACATGAGCGAGCTTGCTGGAACTAAACGCATCATTTTTTATTTCTTGAACTGTAGATGAAATTCTACAAGTGGTAACCGCAGTAGCAGAGAAGGCTCGTGAGCCAATGGTAGTAAGCCCTTCAGTCAAATCTACATGCGTAATGACACTCCTAAAATCTACCCATGGAGTTGAAGAAATATTAGAATAATCCATCATAGCTCCTGTGCCAGAGATGGTTAATGTATATGCATCCTCTGGCTCTCCATCAATGGTTACAGTTTCACCGTTTTTATTCAGTGTCCATCTAACATTATCTTGTTCGGTGGCGCCGCAAGTGCCAGACATAGTTCCATCTGTGCTATTTCCGCTTAAAAGGTCCGTTGTAGTTTCAAGGGTACTGTCCGTCGCTGTAGCTTGCTGCTCAGAGGCTTCTCCTTGTGTCTCACTTGCAGGACTCTCCTCCGCCAGGGCCACCGTGGGCAGCAATCCAACCAATAGGCACAGGCTTAAGAATGTCGCTAGTATTCGTTGTTTCATTTGGTTTTCTCCTCCTTTAAGTTGCTTTATCTATCCCTGCGCCGCAGGGCTAAGATAACAAGTGAACAAGCCGCTCCTTTGCGGCCTGAGCCGTGTCCTCCGGTGGTGCACCCGTCAGGTAGTCCAGCGCATCATTCCATTCATGGACATCATCCTCACGGGGTGTCAGCCGCTCCAGTCTTTGTGCCAGATACCGGCGCTGCTCCGGTGACAAAACCGCAGATCGGACAGGTACATACAGCCCATTTGGATAGACATTAAGTCCAGCAAAGATTGTTCCGCCGTCATACTCCCATCACCTCCTTTGCCATTACCGCACGATACCGAGCCAAGCGGTTTTTGCTGATTCGCCCGGCACAGATGGGACAGCCACATTTTTTCGGTCCTGTGCGGGAATAAATTGCCGCCTGCCACGCATGGCCCTGGTCACATTCCCACCAAACTTTGCGATGGGAGCCCGCGGTTACCATCTCGGGTGTCAGGATGCCGTTCAGTGTAGGGTGCCACTGCCGGGACACTTCCGGCTCCAGTGTTGCCAAATCGTTAAACCCGGGCAGAACCTTCCGCCCGGCGCAGTAAGGACAGCCGCTGCCGCTCATGGTGCGGGCTCCTACTGCGGCCTGGTAGTCATGGCCCTTCTCGCAACGCCACCACACCTTCCGGTTGGAACTCGGCGTGACCTGCTGGGGGGTCAGTGTTTCATTTTTGCTGGGATGCCATTGGGCTGCAATGGCCGGGAACTGGCTGGCCAGATCATTTTCACCAGCGATCACCCTTTTCCCGGCGCAGACGGGGCAACCGCTGCCGCCGCAGGTCCGGGACGCTACGGAGGCCTGCCACTCATGTCCCTTTTCACAGCGCCACCACACCTTACGAGTGGTGCCCGGCGCAACGGTATCAGGGGTGATCGCCCCGTTTTTTGTTGGGTGCCACTGGACGGCAAGCCGGGGGTACTGGGTAGCCAGATCGTTTTCCGCAGGGTGTATTTCCCGGTTGGCGCACACCGGACAGCCACAGCCAACCACGCGGGATTTGACCTGTGCCCGCCACTCATGGCCTTTTTCACAAATCCACCACACCATCCGGTGACTGCCGGGGAGCACCTGCTCCGGGGTGAGGGAGCCGTTTTTGATGGGATGCCACTGGCAGGCCAGTTCTGGAAAGAGCGTGGCCAGATCGTTCTCTCCCGTTTGAGCCACCTTACCGGCGCAGACCGGGCAGCCGGTTCCGCTGCCGGTTCGGGTATATACCGCCGCCTGCCAGCTGTGGCCTTTCTTACAACGCCACCAGACTTTTCGCTTGCTGCCATAGGTTACAAGATCGGGTGTCAATGGAAGATTGCGCGGTATGTCCCATTGCTCAAGCAGTTGACTTTGCCCGTTCTCGTCGCAAAACTCTCTCAGCGTTTTTTTCACCCAATCCCTCCTATATCACAAAATCAACATTTTGTTGATATACTGC